>NZ_JBHSBY010000142.1:0-118057 GCF_042650905.1 Pedobacter jamesrossensis
CGATTGCTGAAACCGAAATAGCCAAGGGACAAAGACGTAAAATACAAAGCAAAAAAAAAGGGGGCCGTATCATAAAATTAAATTATGATACGGCCCCTTTTTTTTATCTATGCTTTGCATTTTGTAATGTTGAATAATTTTCCATGCTTTTTCTGCATATAAAAACTCTTTCTTCTGATGCAGTTTTTCCTCTAAAGGTTCTAAAATCCATTTACACAATTCTTCGATACCATCATTCTTATCGGCAATAGTTTTTAATATTGGAATTATTTTAGAGCCTTGATGAATAATTTTTTTCAGGTTATTGGCGAATGTTGCAGCGCCATCTCTATCTGCTTTATTTACCACGAAGCAATCCGCAATTTCCATCAATCCCGATTTAATATTCTGAATTTCATCACCAGATTCTGGAACCAAAACAACTATCGTTTTATCTGCCAAGCCAGCTATTTCAACTTCCGACTGCCCAACTCCAACTGTTTCCACTAAAATTAGATCAAAATTCGAAGCCTTTAAAACATCAACCATTTCTATTGTTTTGGCAGAAATACCTCCTAATGCGCCACGAGTAGCAAGCGAACGAATAAATACATTCGGATTATTAAATTGAGAGGCCATTCTTATTCTATCACCGAGCAAAGAGCCAAAGTTGAAAGGCGAAGTTGGATCTATCGCCAAGATAGCAATGCGTTTACCTTTAGCAGTAAAATGATTGGTTATTGCATTTACCAAAGTGCTTTTCCCCGCTCCGGGCGGGCCGGTTATACCTAAAACCGGCACTTCACTTTTACTATCCAAGTCTCTTAAAATTAAACCCGCAGGATTAATATCGTTTTCAACCAAAGTTAAAACTCTGGCCAAAATCTTGTAATTACCTTGTTTAATTTCGCTTAAAAGAGATAGATGGGTATTCATCAATAAAACTATATTTGTACAAATTAACAGAATTATTTTTAATCGCCATTGCAGAGCTTGGTATTGAGTGAGCTAAAACGCCCATCAATAATAAAACGAATGAGTTTAATGAAAGTTACCGGATTTACCTTTATCAGAAATGCCATTGCAAACGATTATCCGGTACGCGAGGCCATTCTTTCAATTTTACCGCTTTGCGATGATTTTGTTGTTGCCTTAGGTAACTCTGCGGATGAAACTGCCGAACTAATCAAAAGCATCGACCCAAATAAAATTAAAGTAATCGATACCGTTTGGAATGAAAGTTTAAAAGAAGGCGGGCATGTTTTCGCTGATGAAACGAATAAAGCTTTAGCTGCAATTTCAAAAGATACCGACTGGATGATTTACATTCAGGGAGATGAAGCCATTCACGAAGATTATCTGCCATTAATAAAGTTAGAAATGGAAGCTGAGCTTAAAAATGATAATGTTGAAGCACTACTTTTAAAATACAAACATTTTTATGCCTCTTATGATTATCTTGCAGAATCACGGCGCTGGTACAGAAGAGAGGTAAGAATTTTAAAAAATTTGCCTGGCATACATTCTTACAGGGATGCCCAGGGATTTCGAATTAACAACAGGAAGCTTAAAGTTAAACTTATCGATGCTTACATTTATCATTACGGTTGGGTAAAAGCACCAAAAGGCTTACAAGGCAAAGTGCGAAATTTTAATCAGTATTATCAAACTGAAGAATGGATAGAACAGAATTATCCAGTTCAAAATACGTTTGATATGCATAATGCAGATAGATTGGTTCATTTTAAAGGCGCCCATCCTAAGGTTTTAAAACCAAGAATTGAATCTGCAAACTGGAAATTTGAGCAAGATTTAACAAAACAAACGCCTAAAATGAATTTTCGTAGAAGGCTGCTTCAAAAAATTGAAGATTTAACAGGATTACGTCTTTTTGAATACCGTAATTACAAAATTGTAAAGTAAATGCAAAAAAGCGTTTCTATCGTTATACCTAATTATAATGGCAAACATTTGTTGGAGCAATATCTGCCTTCGGTATTTTTTGCTGCACAAAATGCAAATACAGAATTTGAAGTTATCGTAATTGACGATGGCTCTAAAGATGATAGCATCACTTTCATTAAGGAACATTACCAAAATATTAAACTTTTAATCAACGATAAAAACAGGGGTTTTTCTTACACCTGCAACCATGGCATTCGCGAAGCAAAATATGAACTGATTTTGCTTTTAAATTCTGATGTAAAACTTACCCCTGATTATTTTGAGCATCAATGGAAGTATTTCAGTAAAACAGATACATTTGGTGTTATGGCAAGAATTATGAGCTTCGACGAAACTAAAATTGAAGACGCAGCTCGCCTAGTTTATTATAGTGGTTGCAGAATTAAGGCCAATAAATTTTATTACAGCGAAAATCCACAGGATGAAAATGTTTATACCGCATATCTTTCTGGTGCTAACGCATTAGTTGACGCAAAAAAATTAAAAGAACTTGGTGGCTTTGATGAAATTTTCTCTCCCTTCTCATCAGAAGATTTCGATTTAAGTTTACGGGCATGGCAATTGGGCTGGAAATGTTATTACGAGCACCGATCTTTCTGCTTTCACCACATCAGCGGCAGTACAAAAACGCAAATCAAATCAGATTTTATTAAGAAGATATATTATAGAAACAGATTCTTTTTACAACGCATTCAGCTACAAGGATTGCGCTTAAAATTATTGCCAGTCCATTTATTGTTCGCCGAAATTATACCTAAACTTTTAACAGGCAAATTATGGATTTGGGGCGCTTATAAACAATATTTAGCATCATTTACAGCAGTTAATAGCAGTCGGCAAAAACTCGCTGCCTTAAAGAAAAAGTATAATTCTTCAATAAATGTTTCTGAGATTATGGAAATTATAAACAAATCGGTTTCAGAGAAAAACATAAAACGATTGTAATTTTATAGAGCTCCAAGCTTCAAAATATAAAGGTCTGTTTGAAAACCGTACATTTGCCAAGTTTTAATTAGATTTTTTTTGGAGGTGTTTTTAATGCATCATCCATCGTACATATTCCATTTTATATAAAATGAAGACTTATTTTCGTTTATTATCATTTGCCAAACCCATAGAAAAATTTGCAATACCCTATGTAATTGCAACATTGTTCGCAATTACATTCAACACCTTTCTATTTACATTACTTGGCCCACTGATGAGTGCCCTTTTTTTACGCAATGATGGACCTAAATCGATAACAGCTGTAGATAAAGGTTCTTTAATTGATCCTCGAGAAATTTTTCAAGCCTATATAGATAAGATAAGCTTGCTACACGGCGATGTTTATGCGTTGAAAATTATCTGTATTGTAATTGTTATTACGGTATTTCTTGCAAATTTCTTTCGTTATTTTTCACAACGATACATGGAAGATTTAAGAGTACATACCTTATTAAATCTGCGAAAAACCGTATTTGATAACGTAATGAACTTACATGTTGGGTACTTTAACAACGAAAGAAAGGGCGATATAATTTCTAAAGTAGCATCAGATGTTCAGGTTGTACAATTCACCGTAACAAATACTTTGCAAGTTGTATTTAAGGAACCTTTACAGTTAATCTTTTTCATTGGTGTGTTATTATCCATTTCTGTTAAATTAACTCTATTCTCTTTATTAGTTATTCCAATTTCTGGATTTATCATAAGTAAAATTGTTAAGAGATTAAAGCAGCAGGCTACTCAATCGCACGAATCTTTTGCAAAAATGATTGGCTTTTTAGATGAATCATTAAGCGGAATAAAAATCATTAAAGCTTTTAATGCTTCTGAGCGTATTAAAAATAAATTTGGAGAAGAGAATAAATTTTATTCTTTCTTAAACCGTAAAATGGCTAGAAGGCAACAGCTTGCGTCGCCTGTTTCTCAAACATTAGGTGTATTAGTTGTAGTTTTTATCCTTTTATATGGTGGTACCATGATTTTAACTGGTCAGGGAGATTTGAAGGGTGGAGATTTTGTAATTTATTTAGCAACATTTAGTCAGGTAATGCAACCTATAAAAGCATTAACTGATTCTTTTAGTGGCATCCATTCTGGTATTTCTGCTGGCGAGCGTGTTTTGGCTTTAATTGATACAAAGCCTGAACTTGTAAATAAAGAAAATGCAGAACGTTTAAATGAATTTAGCAATGCCCTGGTTTTTGAAAATGTTGCTTTTAGTTATGGCGAAAAAGAAGTATTAAAAAACATAAACCTGAATATTCAAAAAGGGCAAACCGTTGCTTTGGTTGGACCTTCTGGCGGCGGAAAAAGTACATTAATGGATTTAATTCCTCGCTTTCACGATCCAAAATCGGGTACAATTAAAATTGATGGGCACGATTATAAAGACTTAACTGTAGAAAGTCTCAGAAGTCAGATGGGAACCGTAAACCAAGAATCTTTCCTGTTTAACGATACCATTTTCAACAATATTGCCTTTGCTAAACCTGAGGCAACGGAGGCAGAGGTTATTGCGGCAGCAAAAATTGCCAATGCACACGAATTTATTCAGAATACAGAAGATGGCTATCAAACATTTGTTGGCGATAGAGGGAACAGGCTTTCTGGCGGGCAGAGACAACGTGTTTGTATCGCAAGAGCAGTTTTAGCCAACCCACCAATTATGCTATTAGATGAGGCAACTTCTGCTTTAGATACTGAATCTGAAAAACTGGTTCAGGATGCTTTAAACAATTTGATGAAAAACAGAACGTCTATCGTTATTGCGCATCGTTTAAGCACCATTCAACACGCAGATAAAATTATTGTAATTGATAAAGGCGAGGTTTTAGAAACTGGTAGTCACCAGGAGTTAATGTTGCAAAATGGCTTATACAAACGTTTAATAAATATGCAAGCCTTTAACGATTAGTATGAATAGTATTTTAGATATCGCGAACCCTATTAAAACTTCAGAATATCTTTTCGAGTTTTCGATATGTACACTTGTAACCCGAAAGCATGAATACAATGAAATGCTGCAGTCTTTTATCGATAAGGGTTTTTCTGATATAAATAGTGAATATCTTTTTGCCGACAACTCTACACAAAATCAATTTGACGCCTTTAGTGCAATAAATATCTTCCTAAAAGAGGCAAAAGGAAAATATATTATCATCTGCCATCAAGATGTTGTAGTTAATCACGATGGTTTTAATGAGTTAAAAAACTGCATTGATAAATTAGATAATTTAGACCCAAATTGGGGCGTATGCGGTAACGCAGGAGCAGCCGGCCCAAATCACATCGTTTATCATATTTCTTATCCCGACGGAACTTTTATGAATAAAGGCAAATTTCCTTTGAAAGTAACCGGGCTAGATGAGAATTTCTTACTAGTTAAAAACAGTGCAAACCTTAAAGTTTCGAATAATCTTAATGGCTTCCATTTATACGGCACCGATTTGGTTTTACAAGCAGAATTAAATGGCTATTCATCTTACGTTATTCCTTTCAATTTAACACATAAGAGCCGTGGAAACCGCGATGCCGATTTCTTTAAGATAAGAAAAGAATTGATTGAGAAATATAACAACTTTTTCAGAACAAGATGGATTCAAACCAACTCAACCGTATTTCATTTATCAGGTAGTTTTTTAGGCAAACTATCCGGAAACGGGCTTTTCTTATTTTTCGTAAGGATGTTTAACGGCTTAAAAAAGAGAAGAAAATAATGATGATGGATAAACCACTTGTTTCTATAGCCTTATGTACTTTCAATGGAGAAAAGTACATTTCAGAACAATTGGAATCTATATTAAATCAAGATTATCCAAACTTAGAAATTATTGTAGTTGATGACAATTCTACTGATAAAACTATAGATATTCTTAAATCATTCGCAGAAAAAAATCAGAATATCTCACTTATTTTAAATGAAACAAATATTGGTTTCAACAATAATTTCAACAAAGCATTAATGCTTTGCTCTGCTGAATATATTGCAATTGCAGATCAGGATGATATCTGGCTACCTAAAAAGATTAGTTGCTTAGTAAACAACATTAATGATAATCTTCTTATTTACCATGATTCTGAATATATAGATGATAGAGGTTTTTCATTAAACCTAAAGACGAGTACTCATCATCGTTTTGTATCAGGTAACTGTACCAAACAGTTACTTTATTATAACTGCATATCTGGCCACGCCTGTTTAATGCGAAAAGAGTTATTAGATCTAACGCCTGAGTTCAATAAAAATTTATATTACGATTGGTGGCTTGCTTATACAGCATCTTGTACCGGTAGATTGGATTTTATAAAAGACAAACTCGTTAAACACAGAAAACACATCGAAAGCTCTACCGGGAATGACAAAACTGATGCAAAATTATTAAGGGTTACCCATTTAAACCTTTTTTTAAACCATCCATTAACACCAAAGCCAATAGCACAACTTATTTCAAAGCTTTTATCTGGTTATAGCGAGCTAACCAATAAGAGTTTCTCAAAAAAACTATTTTCATTACTGATTAGCAATAGAATTGATTTACTTTTCATCAGGAAGAAGTCTTTCTACTCTCAGATTAAATTCCTGATTAAAGAAAGTTCAAAATAATTGAAGCGTTTTTTAAAGGATTAATATTATATTTTTGCCTATTCTTATTAAAAGTGAAACCTATATGTTGAACAAAATAAAGTCATGGTTTAGTGCAGTACAGAATGAAACTGCTACAACTTTTGATTTTTTAGATCCATCAAAAAAAACAATTCTTATTATTGATGATGATTTGCCTCAGCACGATAAATCTTCTGGTTCGAAAAGGCTTTTTGAGTTGCTTAAGCTATTTAAAAAGCTAAATCTGAACATTATTTTCTTGCCAAATAATGGCTTAAAATTAGAACCATACTATACGGAGTTAAAACAGTATGGTGTAGAAGTTTTACTAAACAATCCTGATAGAAAAGGATTGTTAAACACCTTAAATCAATTATTAAACAAGATTGATTATGCTTGGATTTCGCGACCGATGTTAAACATTGAGTTTCAAAAGCTAATTAAGAAAAACAAAAACACCAAGATAATTTTCGATACTGTTGATTTACATTTCGTACGTATGTTAAGGCAGGCAGAGAATGAAAATAGCGAAAAATTAAAGCGCAAGGCTATAAAATTTAAAAAGCTAGAACTCGAACTAGCCAACAAATCCGACGCAACAATTACAGTTACCGATACAGAAAAAGTATTGCTAGAAAATGAAAATATTAAGAACGTTTATGTTGTTCCAAATATTCACCAACTTCAAATGCCACTACAGGAAATTTCATTTAAAGATAGAAAAGGTATCGTTTTTATTGGGGGCTATAAACATGAGCCAAATATTGACGCCGTTAAGTGGTTTATGCATGAAATTTTACCAAAGATTTGGAATTCTTTAGGTAAAATTCCAGTGTACCTGTTAGGGAGCTTTCCTACTAATGAAATTAGCGCTTTTGCCAATGAAAATGTTTTTGTTCCTGGATATATAGAGGATGTAAGCGAATATTTTTTAAAATCAAAAGTATTTATTGCACCATTAAGATATGGAGCAGGAATGAAAGGAAAAATTGGACAAAGTTTAGAGTTTGGCTTACCAATTGTTTCTACTTCGATTGGTGCAGAAGGCATGAATTTAATTCATGAAAATAACGTGTTAATTGCTGATGAAGCAGATGATTTTGCAAATGAAGTTATCCGACTATATCAAAATGAAAATTTATGGAACGAAATTAAAGAAAATGCTTTCCAGGCAATAGTTGCATATACGCCTAAAGTTGTCGAATCAAAACTTGAAACCATATTTAAAAATTTAGGGGCTTAATCACATGAATAAAAAGCTTTCTATAATTACAGTAAACTATAATGATAAAGCTGGTTTGGAAAAAACCATTAATAGCGTTAAACAACAAACATGGCAAGATTTTGAATATTTGATTATTGATGGAGGAAGCACCGATGGAAGTGTGGATATTGTTAATAAATATAAAAATGAATTTGCGCATTGCATAAGCGAACCAGATAATGGTGTTTATAATGCAATGAATAAAGGAATACGCCTAGCAACTGGTGATTATTTATATTTTTTGAATAGTGGTGATGTTTTAAACGATAAAGATGTTCTTAAAAATGTAATCGTTCAGATAAATAATGATTTCGATATTTATTACGGAGATTTATTTTATAGAGAGGAAAATGAGCTTGTTTATTGGAAGCATCCTGAAAAACTTTCTTTTTTGTTTTTTCTCCGTGAAAACATCAATCATCAGGCATGCTTTATAAAAAGGAATCTTTTCGAAAAAATTTTCTTTTACAATGAAACCCATAAAATTATTTCTGATTGGGAATTTTTGATCTACGCAATTTGCAAGGAAAACGTACCATACAAACATCTTAAAATGATAATTAGTATTTACGATACAACAGGAATATCCTCTAGCCCTTATAACAGAGATGCTATACATGAGGATAAGACAAAAATTTTAAACAGGCTTTTCCCACTTTTTATTGAAGATTATAAAGGAATTAGCGAATTGCAATTAAAAAGAGTTAAACAGTTTTTATTTATTAAAGAGCATAAAATTGCTTTTAAATTATTGAAAGGCTTTATGAATTTAATCCTCTTGTTCTTACCCAAATTTAAAAATCACTAATGAGCAAAATCCTTTTCGACCATCAAATATTTTCGCTACAGGTATATGGAGGAATCTCGAGGTATTTTGCAAATATTCAGCAGGCTTTAGAGAAAGAGGACGATTGTTCAGGCCGTATTAGCGTGCTTTATAGCAAAAACTATTACATTAAAAACTATCAAGCACCATTTCAAAATTCGTTAGGGGAAAGGCTGTTTTCTTCGCAAGAGAAAGAATATAAATGGAATAAGAAATATTCAAAATATCTGATTGGCAAAAATAATTTTGACGTTCTTCACCCCACCTATTATGAACCATATTTTTTAAAAAAACTCAAAAAGCCATATATCATTACTGTTCATGATATGATACATGAACTAATGCCGGATTCCTTCTCTTCAAATGATATTACATCAGTTCAAAAAAAAGAGGTTATAGCAAATGCGGCAAAAATTATTACAATTTCTGAAACAACTAAAAACGATTTAAAAAATATATTTGATGTTGAAGACCATAGAATAGAAGTAATTTACCATGGATATCAACAAAAAGAGCAAAAATTTCATTCCTCGCAAGATAGTTTGCAAAAAGATAAATATTTATTGTTCGTAGGCGCTCGTTCTGGATACAAGAATTTCAACAGATTTGTAAATGCAATTGCTGCATTTTTAAAGCATAAAGGAAATATAAACCTTATCTGTGCAGGAGGTGGAACCTTTCAAAAAGAAGAAACCAAATTATTTAAAAAATTAGAAATTGAGAAATATGTCACTCAGCTCAGTGCTTCAGACCAACAATTAGACGCTCTTTACGCCAATGCATTAGCTTTCATCTTCCCTTCTATTTACGAAGGTTTTGGCTTACCTATCCTGGAAGCATTTCAAAATAGATGCCCGGTTGCATTAAGTAGTTCTGCTTGTTTTAAAGAAATTGCAGATGATGCTGCCGAGTATTTTGACCCAATGGACGAACATTCAATCTTGACCTCGGTTATGAAAATTATCGAAAGCCAAGAAAATACGAGTTCATTGGTAGAGAAAGGTATTAAAAGGCTTGAGAATTTTACTCCTCAAGCTTGTTTTGACAAAACAATTGCTTTATACAAAAAAATAAGTTAAGATAACCTTGTTTTTATAAAATTCCAGTCTTTTTGTAAAAAACTTTCTTTAACACCATTTTGTTTTCGGAAATAACGTTCTACCTTACGTTTCATTGTACGAATCATATAAGGAAGCTTGGTTGGTTTTAATATATTGGAATCAAACTTTCTATCCGTAAATAAGTGAACGCCTTCTCCATCTGTATAAAAATTAAGATTAAACTTCTGAGCTAAACAAGCAAGCGATTTTTCTGAGTATAAGGATACATGCTGACCAGTTTCAGGAATTAAATACCACCAATCTTTTAAGTTTTCTAATCCTGGATGAAGCACCGTTGTAAACAGCAAATTCTTACTGTATTTTAATATTTTTTCAATTTCTTGTAATGGATTTGGAAGATGCTCAAAAACCTCAAATGCCGTAACCATTTCAAATTTTGTGTCTTCACCTAAATTTGAGAGATCAAAAAATTCGGCAAACAAATTTTCGCAATAAACATCTGTATGATAAAAATTATATCCTTTATCACGCATCATTCTGGTAAAAATACCATATCCACCTGCATAATCTAAAAATATACTATCTGTATTAAAATGATTTGATAAAATTGGAATAATTTTATTCCTTAAAATTTCATTGCGCTCAACCAGCCCCACATCTAATTTGGTAATAGCAGAAGAATAAGATTCTGAAAGCCAATAAGGTTCTTCAGTTTGAATAAAATCGGTTTCCAAACATCTAAAGTAATCAACATCATATTTATTGAGAATCTTAATAGTTAAAACCTTTTCGGTTGGACCTCCTGTTATTTTACTTAGCATTTTTTATATAAGATTTAACTTTTTTCCAGGTAACCGAAAGTAAGTTTTTTTTGGGCAAATTGTTAGTGAACTCTTTATTTTGAGTGTATAAATCCGCCGCTACGTCCTGAACAAATAATTTTGGATGCTCTATTAAAGTTATACTTTCAATTGATTGCACCACTAAAGGATGATCAGCTGATGTGTGTGTTCCATTGCCATCAAAACCTATATTTTTAATAAGATTAACATTAGGCATAATTGTTTTATATCCCTTTATTAGATTGAGGTATGCATATTGATAATCCCAGGTATTAATTTTACCTTGAGCTACATTGGCAAATATATTTCTCCAGTTTGCTGCAAACGGAGCATGTGCAGGGAAAGCATCAAAACTTGTATCAAACATATTAAATGTCGAAATATTATAGTCATAATCTTTCCATACTCTTTTCCAGCTCGCCCAACCCCAAACATGGGTTAAAGAGGAATAGTAATAACTTCCATCTCCTCTTTTTTGTTTATCTTGAAAATTAGAGCCACTAATGTGTCCAATTCTATTATCGTTTTGGTAATAATTAAGCATTTCACTACAGAAGCCAAAAAAACTATTATCAGGCATGCAATCATCTTCCAAAACAATACCCTTATCTACGTCGTTAAAAAACCATTCGATACCCGTAGTAACTGCCATACCGCATCCCAAATTCTTCTCCCGAAATAGTGTTTTCAATTCGCAATCCCAGTCGATTTTATCAAAGATAGATCTTACTCTTTCACATGCCTTTTCTTCAATTTCATTTCTAGGACCATCTGCAGCAACATATAGATACTTTGGAGCTGCTTGCTTTACCTTGTTAAAAACTTGCATAGTTAATTCTGGTCTATTAAATACAAGCAGTAAAACAGGTGTGTTTTTATCAAATATGATCATTAAATACTATTAAATTTAAAAATCATAGTTCGCTGCGTTTTAGCAACCATTTTATAGTTCTTATCGATCAAGAAATTATAAACCTCAGATTTTTTAAGGTCAAAAAAGTCTATTATATCTTCAGCTAAAATAAATTCAGGTTTATACTTATCCCAATTATTTGATTTAAGTACTTGCAAATCTAAGCCTTCTACATCTACACTCATGAAATCTATGTGCTGTCCAGGCTCAATATGCTTATCTAATATTTCAGCTAATGGATAAACAAATATTTCCTTAGTTTCTTCTATTTTATATTTCGTAGTATTATTTCTTTCTTCAGAAAGTTCTTTTGAGAAACTGTTAAGCGCAGGTTCATCAAAGCAATAAAAGGTTAATTTATCATTTTTTTCACCTATACCTATATTTAGGTTGGTATCATGCTTCCGATATTTTTCAAAAAGGTCAATTGCATTTGGCATAGGCTCAATGTTAATTCCTCTCCAACCCATTTCGTAAAAGTGGGCGGTGTTTGAGTATTTAAATGGATGATGAGCACCAATATCAATATAAAAGCCTTTGCCCCTACCCCCCATATCGTCGAATAAAGAACTTAACAAAACATCCTCTCCATCTTGTGCATAGGATGTTTTAAAATACTTGATGGATTCTTTTTTATAATTGTTGAATAAATTTTTAAAAAACTTCATACCTCAAAGATATTCAATTTACAATGCTACAATCCATCTTAACTTTGTTTTATTTAAAAGCCAAATAGTTGCTAAACTTAAACCATAAACAATTATAAATCTGATAAAAATATACAATAGCATAAATGGAACAGACATTTCCTGAAAAGGAACTAGATGAAATGGTCTGAAAATTTCTGGTAGTAGAGATACTACAAAAATATAATGAATGAGATAAATACCAAAAGTTGTTTGTCTTGGCTTAATAATTTTTGTAAAGTTAAAATTCCTAATTTTTAGTAGCAATGCCAACGTCGCAAGGGAGTAAAAGATGTTACTTAACCTTAAGGTATTATAAGGGTCAACACTTCTGGCATTCATCAATCTGGCAATATCAAAAACAGCCCAAATGAAAGTTATTAAGAATAAACAAACAAAAATAAGGATATTAGTTTTTCTAAAAAATTGCTCCAACTGATTCCAATAATGATTACATATTGCACCCAACCACAGATAAAATATGAAGCCAAAAATAGCGATTGTGTGAGAAGGTATGAACCACTCAAAGTATACATTAATGCTATAAATGAGACTGAATACTAAAAGCGAAAAACCCAACCAAAAACTGTATAAGTACTTTTTAAAGCATAACAGAATGGCTATGCAAAACATAAAATTAATGATAAACCAATAATTTGTATATAAATAAACTAATTCTATTTTGGATATAAGTTCGGGCACGAAATGAAATTCATCACCAGATTTGTGTAAAGCTATGTAACGCTGAGCTAGTATAGCTACTAACAATACCAAAGACCAAATTAGCCAAGGCATAAATGTACTTGAAAGTCGTCTTTTAAAATATTGCCAAGAAGAATAACTGGTAAATTTATCCCCTAGTAAAAAGCCCGCTAAAACAAAAAATGCAATTGTGCCAAATTTTGATATTTGAATTAAACAGATATACAGCATGTGTTTTGGGGGAAAGCCCTCGAAAATATAGGTTCCATTATAAACTGAATGTTCCATAACAATACCAATCATTGCCAAGCACCTAATGGCGTCAATAAAATCGAAGTTTTTTTTATGTGCCGGGTCGATAAGATTTTGTTCTGCTGCTTTCTCCATACTTTATAAAGATCGAATATCCACAAAAAAAGAGCCTCAATTTTAAACTGAAGCTCTTTTAACATTTAGGTATGCAAAATATTACACAAATGAAGAATCTATATGAAAAACAAAAATACCGATATAATCGAGACCTTAATACCTATAATTGTAGTTTAATTAACAATTTTCTAGCTACTTCTAATTGCTTGTAGGTTCAACGAAATCTCCAATTAGATTCTTTCTTAAAAGCAAATCTACAGCCTTGTAGCAGCTAATGTCTCGCCTATTAAAACTTCTTTTCCAATACATTTTAAGACAAAATTAGGGTAAGCTTGTTCAAATTTTTTATACTTTGAGCGTTTAAACTGAATATCATTATACTTCACTTAGTAAGCTTTTCCACTTTCTAAAGTTTCTTCAATTATAAAATCTACTTCATTGCCATCTGCCGTGCGCCAAAAATGTAAATTATCTCCTCCGTATAAGCCATACAGTCTATTGTGCACATAATTTTCTAATAACTCACCTTTATCAGCCCTTATTGATAATTTGGTGAAATTATTTAACAAGGCATTTCGCAAATGCGATATTTTAAAGACAATAACTTATTATTATCCGATAATTTTAAGATACTAAAATAGTATTATCCGATAATTTTAAGGTTAAAATATTTATTGCATAAAAAAAGTGGCCTTGTGGAGCCACTTTTTTTAACATAATTTTATGTCAATTACAATTTTCTAGCTACTTCTACTTGTTCATAAGCTTCTACGATATCGCCAACTTCGATGTTGTTAAAGTTTTGGATGTTCAGACCACATTCGTAACCTTTTACAACCTCTTTAACATCATCTTTAAAGCGTTTTAATGATGCCAATTCACCTGTGTAAACTACAACACCATCTCTAACGATACGGATTTGGCTTTTACGGGTAATCTTACCATCTAATACCATACAACCTGCAATGGTACCCACTTTAGTAATTTTGAAAGTCTCACGAATTTCTACGTTAGCCACAATTTTCTCTTCAAATTCTGGGTCTAACATACCTTCCATTGCCGATTTAATCTCGTTGATTGCATCGTAAATGATAGAATATAGACGGATATCAATTTGTTCTTGCTCTGCCAATTTACGTGCACCTGTAGATGGACGAACCTGGAAACCAATAATAATCGCATCAGACGCCGAAGCTAACAATACATCAGATTCTGAAATCTGACCTACACCTTTACTAATGATGTTGATTTGGATTTGCTCAGTCGACAGTTTTAATAATGAATCGGCTAATGCTTCGATTGAACCATCCACATCACCTTTAACAATGATATTAAGTTCTTTGAAGTTACCAATGGCCAAACGACGACCAATCTCATCTAATGTAATATGTTTCTGAGTACGTAAACCTTGCTCACGTTGCAATTGCATACGTTTGTTTGCAATATCACGTGCCTCTGTTTCGCTTTCTAACGCATTAAATCTATCACCCGCTGTAGGTGCACCTTGCATACCTAAAACCTGTACTGGTTGCGAAGGGCCTGCAGATTCTACTTTTGCGCCTCGTTCGTTTGTTAATGCTTTAACACGTCCGCTAAAACTACCTGCCAAGATTGGATCTCCAACTCTTAGCGTACCAGCTTGAACCAATACTGTAGTTACAATTCCACGACCTTTATCTAATGCAGACTCAATTACCGAACCTGTTGCTCTCTTATTAGGATTAGCTTTAAGTTCTAATAACTCAGCCTCTAATAATACTTTATCTAAAAGTAAATCAACATTTAAGCCACTTTTGCTTGAGATTTCTTGTGATTGATATTTACCACCCCAATCTTCAACCAATATATTCATTACTGATAATTGCTCACGTACTTTATCTGCGTTAGCACCTGGTTTATCTACTTTAGTAAAAGCAAACACTAATGGTACGCCTGCTGCTTGTGCGTGGTTGATTGCCTCTTTTGTTTGAGGCATCACCGCATCATCCGCAGCAATTACAATAATTGCAATATCGGCAACTTTAGCACCACGGGCACGCATCGCTGTAAAGGCTTCGTGACCAGGAGTATCTAAGAAAGTTACTTTTTTACCAGTTGGTGTAGTTACCATGTATGCACCAATGTGCTGGGTAATACCACCCGCCTCTCCAGCAACCACATTTGCTTTACGGATATAATCCAGCAATGAAGTTTTACCGTGATCGACGTGACCCATAATCGTTACAACCGGAGCTCTTTCGATTAAATCTTCTTCGTTATCTTCTTCCTCAATTACATTTTCTTCATCTTCATCTGGTTTAACGAATTGAATTTCGTAACCAAACTCATCAGCAACAATGGTTAAGGTTTCAGCATCTAGACGCTGATTAATTGAAACAAACATTCCAAGGCTCATACATGTACCAATAATTTTGGTAACAGGTACATCCATCATGCTTGCAAGTTCGTTTGCCGTAACAAATTCTGTTACTTTTAATATTTTAGATTGAGATTCAAGCTCATTTGCTGCTTCTTCTGCATTATATGCAACATCATCACGTTTCTGACGACGCAATTTAGCACGTTGAGCAAATTTACCAGATTTACCTGCACCACTTAAACGAGCAAGTGTTGCTTTGATTTGATCTTGAATTTCTTTCTCAGTAGGTTCTTCTTTAGGTCCGCTTGGTGTAGCATTTCTATTCTGGAAACCTGGTCTGTTATTATTGTTATTTCTATTTCCTTGGTAAGGCGTTCCACCTTGGCCGGCAGGTCTGTTTCCTTGATATGGAGTTCCACCACCTGGTCTGTTGCCTTGATAAGGTGTACGTGGTTGACCAGGCGTACTCCCTTGCCCCTGACCCGCAGGATTTTGACCTTGCTGCCCTTGACCGCCGTGTTGACCAGGCTGGCCTGGTGCTCCAGGAGTTTTTTTACGTTTACGTTTACGTTTTGCTGCTTCGCTATCACTAGATGATGCAACTGGACCGTTTCTTCTATCCGGTGTTGTAGGTAACACAATTTTACCAATAATATTCGGACCAGTTAATTTAACCGTACGAGCTTTCATAACCTCTGGCTCATTACTAACCGGTGGTGCAGGTTTAACTTCTGCTGGTTTAACCTCTACAGGCTTAGCTTCAACCTTAGGCTGTTCTACAACTGGTTTTGGTGCTTCTTCAACTTTAGCTATAGGTGCGGGAGTTTCTTCCTTTTTTACCTCTACAGGTTTAACCTCAACTTTTGGTTGCTCTACAACTGGTTTTGGTGTTTCTTCAACTTTAGCAGCAGGTGCAGGCGTTTCTTCCTTTTTAACTGGTCTTGTTTTAGAATTAAGATCGTTTAAATCAATCTTACCAACAACTTTTACACCTGGCAAGTTTCCGTCATCAACAGGCTTAGCTTCTGCTTTAGTTTCCTTTACAGGCTCTACAACAGCTGGTGTTTCTGCTTGCGGTGCTTCAACTTTAGGTTTTTCTACCGGAGGTGTAAACGATTGAGTATTTTTTATCAAAATCTCTTCGTTTTTCTCAAAATCGGTATTTTTCTTCGGTGCTTCAGCTGGCTTTTCAGTCTCAGGCTCGTCACGACGTATCTTACCAATCACTATTTGTTTGGCTTCTTCTCTTACGATCTTATCTCCCTGATACTCTTTCAATAAGGCATTATACATATCGCCCGATAGTTTAAACATAGGGCTTTTCTCGGCTGAGAACCCTTTTTTGTTTAAAAACTCTACGGCCGTACCCATGCCAATATTAAGTTCTTTAATAGCTTTAATTAAAATGATTGGTTTGTCGTCTGACATTTAGCTCCTGTTATTTTTTTATTTTAATACAAAAGTAGTGTTTATTTGGCAATTACACCACTTATTCAAATTCTGACTTCAAAATTTGAACCACTTCTTTAATGGTTTCTTCTTCAAGGTCGGTGCGTTTTACCAAATCTTCTACTGTAAGTGCTAATACACTCTTAGCAGTATCGCAACCGATAGCCTTTAATTCATCGATGATCCAGCTATCAATCTCGTCTGAGAATTCTTCTAAATCAACGTCTTCATCTGTTTCTTCACCAGCTTCACGGTAAACATCAATTTCATAACCGGTTAATTTACCAGCAAGTTTAATGTTGTGGCCGCCACGGCCAATTGCCAATGAAACCTGATCTGGTTTTAAGTAAACTGATGCATGTTTAGTTTCATCATCTAATTTAATAGAGGTAATTTTTGCCGGACTTAAAGCACGGGTAATATATAATGAAACGTTATTTGTGAAATTAATCACATCAATATTTTCGTTTTTCAATTCGCGTACGATACCATGGATACGAGACCCTTTCATACCTACACACGCACCTACCGGATCAATACGATCATCGTAAGATTCTACAGCAACTTTAGCACGCTCTCCTGGTTCGCGAACAATTTTCTTAATGGTAATTAATCCATCAAAAATCTCTGGAACTTCCTGTTCAAACAAACGTTGTAAGAATTCTGGAGCAGTTCTAGAAATAATAATTTTAGGATTAGCATTAATCATTTCTACTTTAGAGATTACAGCTCTCACAGAATCGCCTTTTTTGAAATAATCTGCCGGAATTTGCTCTGTTTTAGGCATCAAAAGTTCGTTACCTTCATCATCTAAAACTAAAGTTTCTTTTTTCCAAACCTGGTAAACTTCACCTGTTACGATTTCGCCTACACGGTCTTTATATTTTTTGAAAATTTCGTCTTTCTCCAATTCTAATACTTTAGAAACCAATGTTTGGCGAGCTGCCAAAATCGCTCTACGACCGAAACTTTCTAAAGTAATCTGTTCAATATAATCATCACCAACTTCTAACGAACTATCTAATTTAGAAACTTCAGCAAGTTCAATTTCTAAATCATCATCTTCAGAAAATCCATCTTCCATTACTTTTCTTGTTCTCCAGATTTCCAAATCCCCGTTATCTGGATTCACAATCACGTCACAGTTCTCGTCTGTTCCGTATTTTTTACGCAACATGCTACGAAAAACTTCTTCCAACACACTAATCACCGTAGGGCGATCTATATTTTTGAAATCCTTAAACTCCTGGAAAGAGTCAATTAAATTAATTGTTGTAGTACTCATTTTTACTTAAATGAAATTAACACACTTGTTTCTATTATATCATTAAACGGTACAGATGTTTGTACTGCAACCGCCTTTTTACCTTTTTCTTTAACCGATTCTTCAATCAGTACGTTACCTTCTGTAACTTCTAAAAGTTTGCCTTCTTTTTTTTGCCCACCGGCAAGCTTAATACTTACCGTACGACCAATATTTTTATTATACTGGCGGATAAGTTTTAATGGCTCACCAACTCCAGGAGAAGAAACTTCTAAATTATAAGCCTGTTCTATTGCATTTTCTTCTTCTAAATGAAAACCAACATGCCTGCTTATTGCCACACAATCCTGTATGCTTATGCCTTCATCACCATCAACATGAATAATTAATTTGTTATTTGGCAACATTTTTACTTCGACCAAAAAAAGTTCTGGTCTATCCGCAATTTTTTCCTCAACGAGCGCTATAACTCTCTTTTCTACCTGCATATTTTAACCTGATTTCATAGAAAAAGGGGACATTGTCCCCTTCTCTTTTCTTCGATTACGATGCAAATGTACAAATAATTTGGAAATAACCAAACTCTGATACAGTAATTTACAGTTAAAACTATCTTTTGAGTATTTGTTGTTGCGGCTGGAGGCTGTGTTTTATAGTCCCTTTAAATAGCTTTCCACCATCGGCAAATTTAACGCCTACATAACTTTCTACTAAATAAGTTTTTCCCTTTAAAAATGGAGTTTCCGGTATAAACAGAACCGAATCGCCAATTAAATTTATCTTCCCTGAGACTTCTTTTTCAGTTTGCAAACTATCTGTTTCGTTAGGTGTTAATAAAACCGAAATAAAATTAACTGAATCAGAATTAGTGCGATATGCATTTTTAACCTGGAATAAACTGGCTTCATCAATATTTTTAATTACAATTGAGTTGCTGTCAGCAGAAAATTTTATAACTGGCGCATTGTTTTTATTCGAACAAGACACTAAATTTAATGAAACAACAAAACACAACAAACATTTAACAGATTTAAACATTTTACTAAATTAAACATTATGAGATTAATTATTGAAGTCCTTTTAATGGGACTAGCCGTTTTTATTGGCGCAAAGCTAGTTCCCGGCGTTACTGTTGATGGCTATGGAAGTGCAATTATCGCAGCTGTTTTAATCGCCCTGGCAAATGCAACAATTGGTTTCATTTTAAGATTATTAACGTTTCCGGTTAATTTTTTAACCTTAGGCTTAATGTCATTTATTATTACCGTACTAATGATTTTATTGGTAGATAGTATGATGACATCTTTCAACACCTCAGGTTTTCTTTCTGCAGCGTTTCTAGCAATTGTAGTGGCATTAGTTAAAGCCATTTTCGGAGCAATTGCAGGAGATAAAGAATAGTTCAATTATCAGTTGGCAATTTTCAATTTGAGAACTGCCAACTGATAACTATCAACCGGTAACTGATACCTATCTAATCACTTCTCTAGAAATAACCATTTTTTGAATCTCCGATGTTCCTTCGTAAATCTGGGTTATTTTAGCGTCACGCATTAATCTTTCTACGTGATATTCTTTTACAAAACCATAACCACCATGCACCTGAACGGCTTCAATAGTTACATCCATAGCCACTTTAGAGGCAAATAATTTAGCCATAGAACCAGCCTTAGTATAAGGTAGCCCTTGTTGTTTTAACCATGCGGCTTTATAAACCAATAATCTTGCGGCTTCAATTTGAGTTGCCATATCGGCAAGTTTAAATGCAATTGCCTGATGTTCTGCAATTGGCTTTCCGAACGATTTACGTTCTTTTGCATATTGCGTTGCCAGCTCGAAAGCACCTTGAGCAATACCTAAAGCTTGCGCAGCTATGCCAATTCTACCTCCTTCAAGCGTTTTCATTGCGAATTTGAAACCAAAACCATCCTCTCCAATCCTGTTTTCTTTTGGCACCTTAACGTCATTAAACATTAAAGAATGTGTATCAGAACCACGAATGCCCAATTTATTTTCTTTCGGACCAACAGTAAAACCTTCCATTCCCTTTTCTACAATAAAAGCATTAATGCCTTTATGTTTTAATTCAGGATGGGTTTGCGCTATAACTAAATAAGTCGATGCAGTACTGCCGTTTGTAATCCAGTTCTTAGTACCGTTTAATAGATAGTAATCGCCTTTATCTTCCGCTGTAGTATGCTGTGAAGTTGCATCAGAGCCAGCTTCGGGCTCTGATAAACAGAATGCACCAATTTTTTCTCCAGATGCTAATGGCTTAAGGTATTTTTCTTTTTGAGATTCGCTTCCGTAAGCCTCCAATCCATAACAAACTAAAGAATTGTTTACAGAAACAACAACCGAAGCAGAAGCATCAATTTTAGAAAGTTCTTCCATAACAAGCACATAAGATATTGCATCTAAACCGCTACCATTGTACTTCTCATCGACCATCATCCCTAAAAAACCTAGTTCACCAAGTTTTTTAACTTGTTCGGCAGGAAATTTTTGATGCTCATCTCTTTCGATTACGCCTGGCTTTAACTCTTGATTTGCAAAATCGCGGGCCGCCTGCTGAATCATTTTTTGTTCTTCACTTAATTCAAAATGCATAACAATTATGTATAAAAGGTTAGTAAATCAAATGTATGGTTTATAGATTGAAAATACTATGGCTGCATAGTATTTATTTTTGAGTAAAGTTAGTCCCGCTTTAAAATTAGGCAACAGAAAAATATATAAACGAGGCATTTCAACGTCCATCCTACGTCGGAAAAAGAACTAAGTTATTTTGGGTTGCTTCTTGGCTATAACAAATAACACACTTATCGACCCCAAAACTAAGGTTAATAAAATTTGAGAAGAGTGAATAATGGTTGCATAAGCTAAACCATCTTTAAAAGAAAGGGAGTATAAGACCAAAGCCTGCGCAACCATCCAATGAAAAACGCCAATTCCACCTTGCACGGGCGCCACCATAGCAAAGCTCGAGAAAACCAATGCGGTAAAAGCTGCACTGAAGCCTAAATTGTTGGTAATTTGTATTGATGAAAATGCCAGGTACATGGAGAGGCAATAGAAAATCCAGATTCCAAAGGTATAAATTACAAAAAGCAATTTATTTTTGAGTTTGCTATACGAATTAAAACCCTGCTTTAACCCAACCAGTATTCTTAAAAACTTATTACTTAATTTCTTTTTTAGAAAATAAATTGCCAGGATTAAAAGGAGAACAACTAGAATCCCAATTCCGATAAGCCAGAAATAATCAAGACTTTTAAATTTAATTATAAGACTTAAGTAAACGCTGTTATAAATGAAATCAGAAACCAGGCTGTATTGAAAAATCAACATCAGGATTGTGCATAAAAGCAAAACCAACACATCAATTAGCCGCTCCGTTATTACTGTACCGATAGACGAAAACATTGGAACTTTCTCCGTTTTTAACATTACAGAACAACGTCCGATTTCACCAAAACGCGGCAACGCCAAATTTGCCAAATAGCCAATAATTACAGCATGATAGGTATGCCAAAAACCAACTTTATAGTTTATTGATTGATAGAGCATACGCCATCGCAACGCTCTTAATACATGAGCAATCCATAATGCAATGGCAGAGACTACAACCCAAAGAAAGTTGGCATTTTTAATTTCAAGCCAAATTCCTGATAAATCCTGACCCTTAAATGCGAGGTATAAAATGCCTACTCCAATAAAAAAAAGGATGAGGTATTTTAGCGCTGATTTAAGGCTGAATGTCAAAACAATTATTTTAACAAGTGATTATTATCATCAGGAAAAACAAGTATCGGATTGTATTTTTTAGCTTCTTCAATCGGCAAAGAGCCGTAAGACATAATGATAAGTATATCGCCAAGTTGCGCAAGGCGAGCAGTTGCTCCATTTAAACAAATGGTTCCAGTACCACGTTCGCCTTTGATTACATAGGTTTCGAAACGAGCACCATTATTATTATTTACAATCTGCACCTTTTCATTAGCGATAATGTTAGCTGCATCCATTAAATCTTCATCAATCGTAATACTACCTACGTAATTCAACTCTGCTTGAGTTACTTTAACACGGTGTATTTTCGATTTTAATATTGTGATAACCATTTGGCAAAGTTAGTAATAAAAAGGTTGAAGGTAAAAAGCTTAAAGCACAAAGACTAAAGCAAAAGGATTAATGCCTAAAGTATACAAGCTGATAATTTCTAATTCACTTAAATATGATTAGGTTTTTGTCTTGATACTATTCACTTGATATTATTTAATAATCATATTATCTATAAGTCTGGTAGAGCCAACTTGTGCAGCAACTAAGGCAACCAAACTATTTTCATCTTTCGATTTTGCAGGTTCAAGTGTATTTCCATCTGCGATTGTAAAATAATCCAATTCAACGCCTTCTATAGTATTATAAAATGCTCTTGCCTTTTCTTCAAGTTCTTTTAGTGAAAACTGATCAAAATTATCCACAACAAATTGTAATGACTTACTTAAAACCAAAGCGTTTTTACGATCGGCTATAGAGAGATGAATATTTCGGCTACTCATTGCCAAGCCATCATCCTCTCGAATAATAGGACAAGTAATAATATTAATAGGGAGCTTAAAATGCGAAAGCATATTTTTAATCATCAGCACCTGCTGAAAATCTTTTTGCCCAAACATAGCAACATCCGGTTCAACGGCATCAAAAAGTTTTTTAACAATTTGAGTAACCCCTTGATAGTGCCCCTTTCTAAATTCGCCCTCTAATAAAAATTCAGCCTTACCTAAATCAATATGCCAGTTTTCATCGGAGCCCGATGGATACATCTCGGCAACATCTGGCATAAACACACCATTACAACCGGCATCTTTAAGCATGGCTAGATCATGTTCGATTGGTCGGGGGTATTTTTCCAAATCTTTTGGGTCGGTAAATTGGGTAGGATTAACGAAAATACTGCAAATAATAACATCTGCATTTTCTTTTGCCAACTTTATTAAAGAAATATGGCCATTGTGCAAAGCACCCATAGTAGGTACAAGTGCTATTTTTTTACCTGATGCCTTTAATGGTTTTAAATAAGCGTTAAGCGCTTCTTTAGTTTCGAATACTTCCAAATTGAACGATCTGAATTAAAGCCGTAAAGGTGTAAATTAATCTAAACGAAACCAAACAAATGCTTGCGATATTGATAAATAGTATTATTATTCGTATCTTTGCAGCTCATTATCTTTTATTTAACTTAATATTTTCTTAGAATATGGAGATGGCAAAAACGAAGCTGCTGATTGTTACACACGAGATGTCGCCTTTCCTCGAGCTTACTAAAATTTCTGAAATTACTCGCCAGTTACCGCAGGCAATGCAAGAGAAAGGATTCGAAATCCGCATCTTAATGCCAAAATTTGGTAACATCAACGAGAGAAGAAATCGCTTACACGAAGTAATACGCTTATCGGGAATGAACATCATCATCGATGATAACGACAACCCTTTAATTATTAAAGTGGCTTCCATTCCGGCTGCACGTATGCAGGTTTATTTCCTGGATAATGAAGAATATTTCCAACGCAAGCAAGTATTTGCTGATGCAAGTGGAAAATTCTTTGATGACAACGACGAGCGCACAATCTTTTTCTGTAAAGGTGCTTTAGAAACTGTTAAAAAATTAGGTTGGGCTCCTGATATTGTTCATTGCCACGGCTGGATGAGCTCTTTAGTTCCTGCTTATATTAAAACAACTTATAAAAACGATCCTACTTTTAAAAATTCTAAAGTAGTGTACTCTGTTTACGAAGGTGGTTTTACTGAAACTTTAAATCCGAATTTTTCTAAAAAAGCTGTAATGGCTAATATGACAGAGGAAGATACTAAAGCATTTGAACCAGCAGATTGTAACAGCTTACACATTGGTGCAATAACATACGCTGATGCAGTTGTTTTAGCAGATGAGAACCTTGACGCATCTATGTTAAAATTTGTTAAAGATTCAAATAAGCCAACTTTAGCTTATAACTTAACCGAAAATTTTGAAAACTTCTATACTTTTTACGAAGAAATTTCAAATGAAGAATTGGTTTCTGTTGCTTAATTAGGTATTATTATTTTTAAATATGAAATTTATAAAACAAGACTTATTAACCCTGTTGATAGGTCTTTTTCTTTTTGCATCTTGTAAAAACACAAGCAATGTTGGCTTAGATGTAGATCCAAATACAGCTATACAAGGTACGTTGGTTAACGATCAGCTTGTTACTTCTCAAACCTTGAAAGAGCCTGATTTTAATACCGCGATATTAAGCTCTCATCCAATTGGATACATTACAGATCCTACTTTTGGTAAAACTGAATCAAGCGTTGGAATGACTGTTTGGCCAACTTCTGTAAGTTATGATTTTGGAACTTCACCTGTTTTAGACTCTGCAGTTTTGGTATTAAATCTTGGAACTCAGTTTTACGGAGATACTACAACTTCTAAGTATAGCATAGATGTTTATCAACTAAGTAGCACTATTTCTAAATATAATGCTTCTGATGAAATTCCTCATAATAGCACATTATTAGGAAACTTTAACAGTAAGATTTTCCCTAATACTAAAATTAAAGTTACTGATATTGTAGTAGGTGGAAAAGATACTCTTAGAACTGTACCAGCTCAAATTAGAATCCCTCTTAACAAAGCTTTTATTCAAAGTACTATTTTAAGCTTACCAACAACAGGAACATCTACTACGGATAAATTTGTTCAGTATTTTAAAGGCTTATATGCTGAAGTAAATAAATCATCATCTACAGGAACTGGTGGTATTGCATTTTTAGATTTTGCAAGTACAAATTCATATTTACAGCTAGTTTATAAAAAAACTAATACAACAAACACTATTGATACTGTTTCAACTAATTTCCCGATAAACACAGCTAGCGGACAAATTGTTACAGCAAACATTAAACACGATTATACTGGAACAGCCGTCAAAACACAATTAGATAACCCAGGTCCTGCGGCAAGTCCTACTCAATATGGAGTAACTTATCTACAAGGATTAGGCGGCGTAAGAACGAAAATTTCTTTCCCGACGCTTAAAAATTTCACAACAACTTACGGGAAGGTTGTTGTAAATAAAGCAGAACTAGTTATTGATGCCAGTTCTGGAACTTATGCAAATCCATTCTTGCCATCGCAAAGATTGTCGCTTTACCGTTGGGATATTGCAAACCAAGAAGTAAACCTTCCTGATCATGATCAAGGCTCATCCACAACGGGTACCGCTGGAGATCCAAGAGCAAAATCTGATGCTGTTTTCGGTGGATACTATGACTCTTTAAAAAACAGGTATATTTTCAACGTTACAGCTTATGTTCAAGATATTATTGATGGAGTTATCGTTGATAATGGAACTTTTATAGCACCAACAACTCTTGCAGCGACATCAGCTGATTTGGGAACATCTAGAAGAGATTTGTCTGCATCAAGAACAGTCATTGGCACTTTTGGCAGCACAACAAACCGATTAAAACTTAATATTTATTATACAAAAATAAATTAGAGACACTCTAAATATTAGAGCCCTGCTTGGCAACAAGCGGGGCTTTTATTTTTACTGGTAAACCAAAAATTAAAAACGCATCAAAACAAACGTTTGTTTATTATATTTGATGCAAAAATCCTTATAATAATATGTGTGGAATAGTAGGTTATATAGGCTACAGAGAAGCTTGGCCAATTGTTTTAAAAGGCCTTAAAAGATTAGAATACAGAGGTTACGATAGTGCAGGAATTGCATTGATGAACAACAGCGGTGAACATATTTACAAGAAAGTTGGAAAAGTAGCTGCTTTAGAAGAATTTGCCGAAGATAAAGACAAATCAGGCACAATTGCTATGGGACATACCCGTTGGGCAACGCATGGTGTTCCCTCTGATAGAAATTCTCATCCTCATACCTCAAATGATGGGCAATTATCGATAATTCACAATGGCATTATCGAAAACTACGCTACTCTTAAAGAAGAGCTTTTGGGGAGGGGACATGAATTTAAAAGTGATACAGATACAGAAGTATTAATCCATTTAATAGAAGAAATTCAAAAAATTGAACAACTAGAATTATTGGAAGCCGTTCGTTTAGCCCTACACGAAGTAAATGGCGCTTACGCAATTGTGATTATGGACAAAGCGCACCCAGATCGCTTAATTGCAGCAAGAAAAGGTAGTCCGATGGTAATTGGGGTTGGCAAAGGTGAATATTTTATCGCTTCTGATGCAACACCAATAATAGAGTATACTAAAAATGTGATTTATCTTAACGACAATGAAATTGCCTTAATTACTAAAGACGATTTATTGGTTAAGCACCTTGATAACGTAGTTCAAACTCCTTTAATTCAAGAATTAGAATTAAAACTTGAAATGTTGGAAAAAGGTGGTTTTGAACATTTTATGTTAAAGGAAATTTACGAGCAGCCTAGATCCATCAGAGACTGTATGCGGGGTCGTATCTATCCTGAAGAAGGAAAAGTACAATTAGGCGGTATTAAAGAGTTTGTGGAAAAACTTAAAAATATCGACCGTATAATTATTGTTGCTTGTGGTACCTCATGGCATGCAGGTTTAGTTGGCGAATACCTGATAGAGGAATATGCCCGTATTCCGGTTGAAGTAGAGTATGCTTCAGAATTTAGATACCGCAACCCGATTATTACCGAAAAAGATGTTGTAATTGCAATTTCCCAATCGGGAGAAACTGCCGATACAATGGCAGCAATAGAAATGGCTAAAGAACGTGGTGCAACAATTTTCGGAATCTGTAATGTTGCCGGGGCTTCAATCCCAAGGTTAAGCCATGCCGGTGTTTACACACATGCAGGCCCTGAGATCGGCGTAGCATCTACCAAAGCATTTACCGCACAGGTTACAGTTTTAACGCTGATGGCTTTTTACATGGCGCAACAAAAAGGGACCATTACTCAATCTAAACTAATTAGTTTATTGACAGAACTAGATAGCATTCCTGATAAAATTCAAATTGCACTAGAATCTAATGACATCATAAAAGAAGTTGCAGCGCAAATTAAAGATTCGAGAAACTGTCTGTTTTTAGGCAGAGGAAGTGGTTTCCCGGTAGCTTTAGAAGGCGCTTTAAAACTCAAAGAGATATCATACATTCACGCCGAAGGTTATCCTGCAGCAGAGATGAAACACGGCCCTATCGCTCTAATTGACGAAGAAATGCCTGTTGTATTTATTGCAACTCAAAATTCATCTTACGAAAAAGTAATCAGCAACATACAGGAAGTAAAAGCCCGTAAAGGAAAAGTTATTGCAATTGTAACGCAAGGCGATACTGAAGTTAAAAAGATGGCCGATTATTGCATCGAAATTCCGGATTCTGACGAAGCATTCTTGCCTCTTTTGGCTACAATTCCATTACAGCTTTTATCTTATCACATTGCTGTAATGCGTGGTTGTAATGTAGATCAGCCAAGAAATTTGGCTAAATCAGTTACAGTAGAATAGTTAAAGCTTTGCAAACTAAAAAAGGTTGCCAAAATTGGCAACCTTTTTTAGTTTATAGGTCTCGGTGATTTTTAAAACGGCAAATCGCCGTTTTCATCATTTGGCTGTATTGTAAATTCGTCTTCTATTTTAGTTTCATTATTATTTTGAACGTGATTTACTGTCTGTCCTGGTTCAAAATCACTCTTTCTACCCAGCATAGTAAAATTTTCAGCAACAATTTCTGTCACGTATTTTTTCACTTTCTCTTTATCCTCAAAAGATCTCGTTCTTAACTTTCCTTCTATATAAACAAGCTTACCCTTTTGAAGATACTTTGATGCTACCTCTGCCAAACCCCTCCATAAAACTATATTATGCCACTCTGTTTGCTCTACTCTTTTTCCATCCTTGTTATACGTTTCTGATGTAGCCAACGGAAAGCTTGCAACCGTAACGCCTCCATCTAAGTGCCGCACTTCTGGATCTTTGCCCAAGTGCCCTACTAAAATAACTTTGTTAATCCCAGACATAAAATATTTTTTTTGGTTAGTTTTATCTTAAAATTACTGTTAAACCAATAATGAAGGGTTAGTTATTCCATTCATCTATCAAAAATTCTCTTCTATAAAATTTTTGATAACGTTAGGTTGCGGCAGTTCATCTAGCACATTTAAAGAAACCCAATTAAGTTCCTTTTGTTTACTAAAGTTAAATATATAATTTTTTAAACCAAAAAATTGAACATGGATTATTTGGTGAGTTAAAACATGTTTTTTATAGCTAATTAGATTAAAATTTACATCAACGCCAAACATTAACTTTATTTGATTAACAAAATCGAAATCCTCTATTTCTGCCGTATCGCTAGTTTCAATACATGGAAAATCGTAAAGGTGCTGCCAAATATCACCAGCTTGCCTCTCTCTCATCAACAATTCTGTTCCATTGTTACATATAAAATAATTAAAAAACCGATGCTTTTTGTCCGCTTTAGCTATTTTAACTGGCAATTGATTTACCATTTTGTTTTTAAACGCGAAGCAATCAATGCTTAAAGGACAAACACTGCAGTTGGGCGATTTAGGCTTGCATTGTATGGCGCCAAACTCCATAATTGCCTGATTGTATAAAGCAGGATCATCAATATATAGTAATTCGTTAGCGAGTTTAAAAAACTCCTTTTTACCCGCCGGGCTGTTAATAGCTGTACTAATTCCAAAATATCTAGCTAAAACCCGAAACACATTTCCATCAACAACAGCTCTTGCCTCGCCAGATGAGAAAGAAGATATTGCAGCAGCCGTATATTCGCCAACCCCCTTAAGTTTAATTAAATCATCATGCAGCGTTGGAAAAACCCCATTATAATTATTTACTACTATTTGTGCAGTAGCATGCATATTTCTTCCGCGAGAATAATAGCCTAATCCTTGCCAAAGCATTAACACTTTAGCCTCTGTAGCCGAAGCAAAATCAGCAACAGTAGGAAAGTTTGCTAAAAACTTATTAAAATACGGAAGGCCTTGCTCAACTCGGGTTTGCTGTAAAATAATTTCAGAAAGCCAGATGGTGTAAGCATCGTTTGTATGGCGCCAAGGCAAATCTCTTTTATTTATCAGGTACCAATTTATAAGCTCATTTTGGAATGTCATTGCTGCAAATTACGGTGTAATTATTTGTTTTTAAAAAAACTTGCATTACTCTGATAAGAACAGTGATAAAAAAATCATCTTTTATTTCCCTATCTCATTAAAAAGCAATACTTTTGCAACCCCAAATCAGTGATAATATTAAAATACACAATACATAATAATTAATAAAATATGACTAAGGCAGATATTATTTCAGAAATATCAACAAAAACCGGAATTGAGAAGGTTGATGTGCAGGAAACGGTTGAGGCGTTCTTTAAGGTTATCAAAACCAGTATGATTGGCGGTGAAAATGTTTACGTTAGAGGCTTCGGTAGCTTTGTTGTTAAAAAGAGAGCACAAAAAACAGCCAGAAATATCTCTAAAAACACTGCAATAATTATCCCAGAACACTTCGTTCCGAGCTTTAAACCAGCAAAAGTATTTGTTGATAAAGTAAAAAATAACTCTAAAAAAATTCAAGTAGAAGCTTAAATCTAATAATATGAATAGCAGCATAAGATTAAAACAAACCATTATTATTGGAGCGATTTTATTGCTTGTTGCATTTTTATTTACTAGAGATATTAAGGGTTTAGTAAAACCTACGGAAGAAAATGGCAAAATGCCAGCATCAGGTCAATTAGCCGAAGCAGCACCACCTTCAACTTCCGGATTAAGCATTCAACAAACATCTGAAGCTGCTAAAAATGTAATTAATAAAAGTTTAGCGACTGATATTACAGCCTTAGAAAACAGTTATAAAGGTGCAACTGGCGCAGAGAAAGTACAACTGGCTCAACAATTAGCTCAGAAATGGGATGATGTTGAACAATTAACTCCTTCTGCACTTTATTTAGAAGTTGTTGCCGAAGCAAAACCAACAGCAACGAGTTGGTTAGCATCTGGTAATAAATTTTTAAAAGCTTTTGAGAGTACACAAGATAGTTTAGCACAACCTGCTTTATTGCAGAAAGCAAATACATCTTTTACAAAAGCGCTTGAATTAGACAAAGAAAACATAGATGCCAAAACAGGATTAGGCGTAACCATAGTAAACGGCTTAGGTGCACCAATGCAAGGTATTGCAATGTTGTTAGAAGTTGTTGCTAAAGACCCTAAAAATCTTAAAGCAAATATGAATCTTGGCCTATTCTCAATTAAATCAGGTCAGTTCGACAAAGCAATTCCTCGTTTTAATACAGTTATTGCAACAGCACCAACACCTGAAGCCTATTTTTATTTAGCTACGGCTTTAGAAAACTTAGACAAAAACAAAGAAGCTGTAGAGGCTTATTTAAAAAGCAAAAAATTAGCTGCAAATCCAACTTTATCATCATTTATTGATAAGAAGGTTGCTGAACTAAAGAATAAAAGTTAATTAACGGATTAATAAAAACATTTAAAACTTAAAACTATGCCAAGCGGTAAAAAAAGAAAAAGACATAAAATGGCTACTCACAAACGTAAAAAACGTTTAAGAAAAAACAGACATAAGAAAAAATAAATTCTTATTTTGATTTAGCCTTTAAACCTCATAGCTTACTATGAGGTTTAAACACTTATATATGATTTTTATTATATAAATTATTTAGGCTACATCATTATTTTCTTATTTACTATCCATTTGTTAATAGGCGAAAGCCTTAAATCTGTAGCTGTTGGTAAAAGAATTAATTATCAATTCGACTCCTGCCGGAGTTACCATAGCTTTGATTGAAGACAAACAACTTGTTGAGCTTCATAAAGAACAAATCAATAATAACTACGCCGTAGGCGATATTTATTTGGGCCGCATTAAAAAAATTATGCCTGGTCTGAATGCTGCTTTCGTGGATGTTGGTTATGAAAAAGATGCTTTTTTGCATTATTTTGATTTGGGCCCTCAAGTACAATCTTTAATTAAGCTAACTAAGATCAAGCGTAATGGCTCGGTTACAGGCACATTATTAGATAATTTAAAGCTAGAGGCCGATATTAATAAGGCAGGCAAAATTTCTGATGTGCTAAGTAAAAACATGATCCTACCTGTACAAATTGCCAAAGAGCCAATTTCTACAAAAGGACCGCGTTTAAGTTCCGACCTATCTATTGCCGGCAGGTATGTGGTACTGGTGCCATTCTCCAATACCATATCCATATCAAAAAAAATAAAAAGTAATACAGAACGTAATCGCCTTAAAAAGATTATCGAAAGTATTAAGCCTCAAAATTTTGGGGTAATTATCAGAACCGTTTCCGAAGGAAGGGGTGTTGCGGAGATGCAAAAAGATCTTTTAGATTTAGTTGCAAAATGGGAAATCTTTATAAAAAAACTTCCTACCGCCGAACCTTCAAAAAGAGTTTGGGGCGAAATGGACAGATCATCTACGTTAATTCGTGATATTCTGAATCCTGATTTTACAAACGTTTACGTGAGCACGCCTGAGTTGTTCGATGATATACGTTCTTATGTGCATGATATTTCTCCAGAAATGGAAAAAATTGTAAAGCTATACAAGCAGAAGGAACCTATTTTCGATCATTTCGGTATCGAAAAGCAAATTAAAAATGCTTTTGGCAAAACAGTAAACCTACCGGGCGGTGCCTATTTGGTTGTAGAACATACCGAAGCATTACACGTAATCGATGTTAATAGCGGTAACCGTACTGCCAGTAAAGAAAATCAAGAAGAGAATGCTTTACAGGTAAATAAAGAGGCGGCGAAAGAAATTGCCCGTCAATTGCGTTTACGCGATATGGGCGGTATTGTGGTAATCGATTTTATCGATATGCACAAACCAACAAACCGTAAAATTTTATTCGATTACTTACGCGAATTAATGTTATTGGATCGTGCTAAACATACTATTTTGCCTCCAAGCAAATTTGGTTTAGTACAAATTACCAGACAACGTGTTCGTCCGGAAATGAATATAGTTACCGTAGAAAAATGCCCTGCATGTGATGGGACAGGTGAAATAAAAGCAAGTATTGTTCTTATGGATGATATTGAAAATAACCTGAACTATATATTAAGAGAACAAAATGAAAAGGGTATTACACTTTGTGTTCATCCATACATAGAAGCCTACATCACAAAAGGGATATTGAATTTACAACGCCGCTGGTTCTTTAAATATGGCCAATGGATAAAAGTAAAATCACAACCTGCATATCATTTAACGGAGTTTCATTTTATTTCATCAAAAGATGAAGAAATAAAACTTTAAGAAAAAAATTTTATAGGAAACGCCTAATACCTCATTGGAATTAGGCGTTTTTTTGTGCAAAAATGATTTAGTTTTTGCGCCTCATAAAATCTAAATTCGTAAATCTAAAATCATAATTAAAATTGGCAAAAACTAAAACGGCATATTTCTGTCAGAGTTGTGGATATGAATCAGCTAAATGGTTAGGCAAATGCCCATCATGCAACCAGTGGAATACTTTTGTAGAAGAAATAGTCGAAAAAAATTCGGCGGCTATACCTAGTTGGAAGAACGATACAAGTGCCAGAAAGCTTAGCAAACCAAGTAAGGTAGATGAAATACAAAACTCTACTGAAAGAAGAATGCCAACTGGTGATAAAGAACTTGACAGAGTTTTAGGCGGAGGATTAGTAGAAGGTTCATTAATTTTAATTGGAGGCGAACCCGGCATTGGCAAATCGACATTAATGCTTCAACTAGCCTTAAACCTAAAAGGTAAAAAACTATTATATGTTTCTGGTGAAGAAAGCGAACAGCAAATAAAAATGCGTGCCGAGAGAATAACAGAATCTCCATCTGCCGATTGCTATATTCTTACCGAAACCTCAACACAGAATATATTTAAGCAGATTGAAATACTTCAGCCACAAATCGTTGTTGTAGATTCTATTCAAACTTTACATTCTGCACATATAGATTCTACTCCAGGCAGTGTTTCACAGGTTCGGGAATGTACCGCTGAATTATTAAGATTTGCAAAAGAAACCGGAACACCAGTATTTTTAATCGGTCATATTACAAAAGATGGCGCCATTGCCGGCCCTAAAATATTGGAGCACATGGTTGATACCGTTTTGCAGTTTGAAGGCGACAGGCATCATGTTTATCGTATTTTACGCTCAATTAAAAATAGATTTGGGGCTGCCGCAGAATTGGGTATTTACGAAATGCAAGGCAGTGGATTAAGAGAGGTTTCTAATCCTTCAGAAATTTTATTATCGCAACGCGATGAAGAGTTAAGCGGAATTGCAATTGCAGCGATGCTAGAAGGCGCAAGACCAATGCTTATAGAAACACAAGCACTTGTTAGTTCTGCAGCTTACGGAACACCACAAAGGTCGGCTACTGGTTTTGATACTAAAAGGTTGAACATGCTTTTAGCTGTACTAGAAAAACGATGTGGTTTCAGATTAAGTGCTCAGGATGTATTTCTAAACATTGCAGGAGGTATTAGAGTTGAAGACCCTGCAATTGATTTAGCTGTTTTAATTGCAATTATTTCATCACATCAGGATATTGCGGTTTCTTCTAAAAACTGTTTTGCGGCCGAAGTTGGCTTATCCGGAGAAATTAGGGCGGTAAATAGAATTGAACAGCGAATTGCAGAAGCCGATAAATTAGGCTTTGAAAGCATCTACATTTCGAAGTATAACTTAAAAGGAATAGATATAAAAAAATACAACATAGAAATTAAAGCAGTAAGTAAAATCGAAGAAGTTTTTGGCCTTATTTTCGGCTAAAAAAATATAATAAATCGGGGAAACACATCAACACAATTCCACAGTTAGAAGATAATATTCCCCAATTCCCCAGCGAAAAAATTATTGGCACAGCTTAAACAAACTCACAAATACCTGTTAATCAAACTATTAAAAATAAATTATAAGTTAAGTTAATTTTGGATTAACATTTGTCTAACATATTGTGTTGTACATCATGGGATGTGATCTATAACAATAGGGATGATTTTCCTCGTTAGTGAGAGCTAGCGAGGATTTTTTTTGTTTTTCATAATTTACAGAAATTTTAAATAACTTTGAGACAGATAATTACCGGGATAATTAATTATAGTCTCTTAAAAAAAATCATCATGAAAAAAATTATTTTAAGCTTAGGATTTTGTTTAATTGCAACCTTAACCTTTGCTCAAGCAGAACTCACTGGTCAAAAATTTGGCGATGCCGTTACACCAGGAAATATTAAACCTGTTGCAAAAATGGAAGCAGCAATGGGCGATAAAACAGCTACCGATATGAAAATTGAAGGTAAAGTTGTTGATGTTTGTAAGAAAAAAGGGTGCTGGATGACTTTAGAAATGGCTAATGGAGAGCCAATGAGAGTTACTTTTAAAGACTACGCTTTCTTTATGCCAATGGATATTGTAGGTAAAAAAGTAGTTTTAGATGGGGTAGCTAAAAAGCAAACCATATCGGCAGAAACTTTACGTCACTATGCAGAAGATGCAAAAAAAACTCCTGAAGAGGTAGCTAAAATAACCGACCCCAAAAAGGAATTGGCTTTCGAAGCTAAAGGTGTTGTTATCCTTGATAAATAGCAAATAAGGAACAAAGATTAAAGCAAAAAAAAGCCCGATGTAGAGTAAATCTGCATCGGGTTTATTTTTTAAATTGATTCTAGTATCATTATAGAACCCAATTCCACCCGAATTCATCGGCAGTTAAACCGTAACGAATATCGTTTAGTTTTTTGGCAATTCCGTTAGAAACTGTTCTTGTAGCTGAATCTGTTAATTTATATTTTTTACCTAGATAACCAATTTCACCGATTTGTGTTACGGTTGCAGCGGTTCCTGCAGCAAAAGCTTCAGTTAAACTTCCGTCTTCAATACCCTCAATTACTTCCTTAACAGAAACCCTGCGCTCTTCAACCTCTATCCCCGCAGCTTTTGCAAGTTTAATAATTGTATCACGAGTAACACCATCTAATACGGTACTACGAACCGAAGGCGTAACCAACTTACCATTAATTACGAAAATAAGGTTAGCTGTGCCTGCTTCCTCGATATATTCATGATTAATCGAATCGGTCCAGATTAGTTGATCATAGCCTTCTTTTTTAGCTTGTTCGAAAGGATATAAAGAACGGGCATAATTTCCTGCTGTTTTAGCAAAACCAACACCACCTTCATCTGCTCTGGTAAACTCAGTTTCGATTTTAACATTTAATGCGCTGCTGTAATAAGGACCAGTCGGCGTAGTAAGCAATGCGAACTTATAACTATCTGATGCTTTAACACCTAAATAAGGGTCTGTAGCAAACATTACAGGGCGAATATACAATGCGTAGTCATCTTGCGAAGGCACCCACTTTTCATCAATATTAATTAAAGCAGCTAAACCCTGCATAAAAATTTCTTCAGGGATAGTTGGCATCGACATTCTTGATGCCGACTTGTTGAAACGCTCAAAGTTCTTATCCGCACGAAAGACACTAATACGACCATCTGGCTGACGATAAGCTTTTAAGCCTTCGAAAATTGCTTGCCCGTAATGAAGAGCTGAAATTGCCGGACTCATTGGAATTGGCCCGTAAGGTAAAATCTGCAGGTTTTTCCATTCGCCGTCTTCATAATCAGCTGTAAACATGTGGTCGGTAAAAACTTTACCGAAAGGTAATTGCGAAAAATCAGTTACTGATAGTCTGGTTTTATCAGCCTTCGCAATTTTAATATCTAAGGTCTCGGTCATCTTGTTAAATTTTGAATTAACGAATTTTGGATTAGCGAATTAATGCAACATGCAAACTCGCTCATTCTTTCATTCGCTCAATCTATCCTTTTTAATTTTCGCAAATTACAAAAAAAGAGGCTTTTATAATAGCTTTTTCTAATATTAATCTTTGTTCTTTAGTGTTTTAAGCACACTAAGCACCCATCCCTTACCCCATTCTTCCATCTGTTCATCACTCCAAAGAAATGGGTAAAAGATTCTTTTCTGAAAACGAGGAGGCAAATATTTTTGCCAATTTGTTCCACCAGTTGCAGCAACATCAACCGGGTCTTTTTCCAAATAACGAACCGCCGATTTATAATGCGAAAGCGGCCATTCTACGTTTACATATAAATCAAGCTTCCGAAGCTCTTCAGCTAATGCAGAAACATTATTTCCATCAGATTGTAATTGATGATATAACGCTGAAAAATTAGTTAGCCTTCTATCTTTTGCCAACTGCAAAAATTGAGCTGAATATTTCTTAATGAACTGCTTTAAAGTTAAAGTTTGCTTACCGGAGGCTAGTTCTGTTGCTCCAAATTTCCAATAAATATTTTCAAACTGTTCATCAGTAGTTGCAGTGCTTAACTCCTCACGTTTACTTTTATCGACCAAACGAATAAAATCAGTTGCACAAATCTCTATCATACGATATTGTCCTGATTGAAAACCACTCGCTGGCAATAACGACATTCGAAACTTTAAAAACTGTTCTTTCTCCATGCCATCAACCATAACTTCGAAAGATGTGGTTAGCGCATTGAAGTAAGCATTTATTCTTTTAACTCGAGCAGTAAAAAATTCTACAGTTAAGTTTTTGTGTTCTGCAATCTGTCTACATTCATGTAATGCCAGCTTAAAATAGAGTTCTGTAATCTGATGATACATGATAAAAATCTCTTCATCAGGAAATGGCGTTTTTGGACTTTGTAAACTTAGCAAGGTATCCAAATGGATATAATCCCAATAGGTTAAAAAATCAGCGTACAACAATCCATCTAAATATGAGGCCATATCCTGCCCCATGGCAGTATATTTTTCTTGTAATTGATTAAGTTTATCTTTTATTTCTGGTGTAAAATCCATTGTTTTGGTTTATCTCTACAAAGGTGTTAAAGATTTTGGAACAAATAACTAAAATTTATACATTTGAACCGATGGCGATGGGGTACCGCCAAAACCGCCCAAACAGGCTGATGACTCCTACGATTTTTAATTTAAAATTGATTTCGAATGCCTGTTAAAAAATTAACAGAAGGCTTCCTTCTGTCTTTCCGTTGCTTTACCCAAATAGATTTTGGTGCCTTATTCATTAATAGCTTAAAATGGCTTTTATTGTCTGCTTTACTCGGTGCAGTTGTTGGCTCCGCATCTGCGTTGTTTTTAGCAACCCTTAATTGGGCAACAAATTATCGTGAGCAAAACTTATGGATAATTGGGATGTTACCAATGGCTGGTTTAATTATTGGCCTAACCTATCATTACTGGGGTAAGGAAGTAGTTAAAGGGAATAACTTACTCATTGAAGAGTTACAAAGCCCAAAGAAAGTTATTCCCTTTATAATGGCGCCGTTAATATTTGCAGGAACCATTATTACGCATTTATTTGGTGGTTCTGCAGGTAGAGAAGGAACTGCAGTTCAAATTGGCGGAGCCTTTGCCGATCAGTTTACGAAGTGGTTTAAGCTTAACCCCAGAGATAGGAAGATGATTTTAATTTGTGGTATTAGCGCTGGTTTTTCTTCGGTATTTGGAACACCATTGGCTGGTGCGGTTTTTGGCCTGGAAGTTTTTATTATTGGAAGCCTTTTTTACAGTGCAGTATTACCCTCGCTAATCACAGCCGTTATAGCAGATTATGCTTGCAAAGCCTGGGGTGTTGGCCATACACACTATTCTGTTGGTTTAGTTCCTGATATGAATACAGTAAATTTATTGATCTCTTTATTTGTCGGGATTATTTTTGGCTTAGCAGCAAGAAGCTTTTCTGCATTAAATCATGGTTTATCTAGCATCTTTGCTAAGATTAAATATCCTCCTTTAAGACCAGTAATTGGAGGTTTAATATTAATTGCAATTATCTATCTATCAAAAACAACAAGATATATCGGCTTAGGCATTCCCGTAATTTCCGAATCGTTCACTACTCAGGAACCCTATTACACATTTGCTATAAAGCTATTTTTAACTGCATTAACTTTAAGCGCAGGCTTTAAGGGTGGCGAAGTTACACCATTATTTTTCATCGGTGCAACACTGGGCAGTTTTCTCAGCTTTTTCTTGCCTTTACCTGTTGGTTTATTAGCGGGAATGGGTTTTGTAGCTGTATTTTCTGGTGCTGCGAATACTCCTATAGCCTGCATTTTTATGGGGATGGAATTATTCGGAACGACATCAGGAATATATGTCGCCTTGGCCTGTATTATGGCTTATTTATTTTCTGGCCATAGTGGGATTTATCGTTCTCAAGCTATTGAAAGTCCGAAACATTTTTTTCTAAAAAGGCATCAGTTTTTCGGCAAACAAAATGTTGCTAAACTCTGAGAACCTTCTCCTGGGTCTGTGTCCTTAAAGACCGAAACAAAAACTTTTCTTACATGGTCTGTGAGAACGCAGACCATATAGGAAATGACAATGTGGAATTATACTAATACAATACTCTAAACTTTATGGTATGTTCTATTTTCTTTAATGCTTTAAAGAGTTGTTTATCATATTCGGTATTAATATCGGTAATCGCGTAGCCAATTTCAGGATTTGTCATTAAGAACTGGCCAACAATATTAATATTATGTTTTGCGAAAACGGTATTTATTTGCGCCATAATTCCCGGCACGTTTTTATGAATATGAATTAAACGATGAGATTTATCAATTTTAGGCAGCTGCAAATTCGGATAATTACTACTTAAATAAGTTGCACCGGTATTCATAAAATCGGCAACACGCTTAGGTATAAAATCAATATTACGCGGATTATTCTTCGGGTCATCGAAAACTACAATCCCTTGTTTGGTACACAAATCAAAATCAAACTTATTTCTTGCGCTACCTAAATAGCCTATCGTTTTAAGTTTAACCGCATTTTTTAATTGTTCTTTAGTCAATTTTTCACCATCAGCTAGAATAATTATGCCAACGTCCTTAACGTACTTTTCTTCGAAAGATGTTTTTTGTCTAATCGAAAGACCATCATTTTTTAAAATAGATATAGTAGTTGGACTTACATCACCAATAACCAAGCACAGAATTCTGTTTTTAGGATAAGAAATTGCACGAGGCAAATCGTTAACATATAAAAACTCATCAAAACTTGGCGTTACATGGTCGGCTTTAGCAACAATACTTTCGCGAGCAATATTTTCTGTAAAGGCAAAAAACTTGTTAATTAAACCGCTTTCACGCAATTGGAAATCAGAATAACCATCGCCAATACCAAATAATTCGCCTTCTAGTTTTAAATGCTGCAAGAGCTTCACTTTTCCGCCTTCTTCACTTAATGGATTTGCGTGGTCGTAATCTATAATCTTACCATCGCCTGTGGTTACAAAGGTGTTAGCATAAATGTTTTCTTTTTTGATATGATACTGACTTACAACTGGTGTTATAAACTCTTTAAACCCACCAGAAACGATTAAAACATCATCAGCATGTTTCTTGAAAAACTCTGCATTACGAGAAAATGATGTAGAAACCTTTTTCTTTAAGTGTTTTATCAATAGCTTTAAATGGTCTTCATTTGCCTCTAAGAGCTTAACTCTTTGAGCCAAACTTTCGGAGAATGACATTTTCCCCTCCATTGCAAAATTGGTATAATCTTCTATTTTTTGAAAAATAGCCTCTTTATCCGGGTGGTTTTTTAAAGAGATTCGGGCTAGTTCATCAAGCGCTTCTACTTGTGTAAAAGTGCTATCAAAATCGATTATGTAGTAAGCTTTTTGTTTCGGCATTATTTTAAATATTGGGTAATCTCTTGTATACTTTGGTTAACAGGTTTAAATTTAATTCCTATTTCGTTAATCACTTTTTCATTACTATAATAACTTAACGATAAGCTGCTTTTTGCTGCATCTTTAGTAATTGATGGCTGTTTGCGCGTAAAAATAGAAAAGAATTTTAAAGCTCTCCAGGCAATGCCCAACATCCATGGTTTAGCTTCTGTTTTTGGGGCTTTAACTTTAAATCCATCTGCAATTGCAGCAAATAAATCTTTATAATGATAGTTTTCTGATGAGATAATATATCGCTCTGCAGTAGTAGGATTTTCCATTAATAAGATCATCGCTTTGGCAACGTCTTGTACATCAACCAAACCAGAAGCACCATTAGTATAAAATGGAAAACCACCTTTTACCAATCTAAAAATTGCACCACTACCCTCAAAACCTGCATTTTTACCGATAATTATAGATGGATTTACGATTACTGCATCTAAACCTTCGGTTATTCCACGCCAAACCTCCATTTCTGCTTCATATTTAGATAAGCCATAAGCATGAGCCTTTGCATCGTATTCCCAAAAATCCTTTTCCGTAATCTGTTTTCCTTTTTTAGCATCGCCTAAGGCCGCAACCGAACTCACATGTAATAACCTGCAATTATTTTCAGCGCAAAGGTTTACAATGTTAGAAGTTCCATCTATATTAACATGAAAAAGTTGTTTTTTATCTTTAGGATTGAAAGAAACAAATGCTGCACAGTGATAAACTTTAGTTATTCCAACAAAAATTTCTTCTAAAGTTGCAGGTTCATTAATATCGCCCAAAACCCAATCAACTAAAGAATTATTATCTATAATTTTAGGGATTATGGAAGCATTTCGCTTTAAAGCCCGAACGGCTAAACCGCTATCTGTTAGCTGTTTTATTAATTCAGAACCTAAAAATCCCGTTCCGCCGGTTACGAGTATCATTATATTTTTTTTGGGCTATAGGTGAAAATACGCATTCAAAAATAGATATTTGAGGCGATAGTTTTAAATATATGTCATTAACCGATTTCTTTTCCCCCTTAAATACTGAACAGTTTACACCAAAAGAAGGTTTTTTCTCCAGTCAGCTTGGTTTAAAAACGCAATTTTACACCGAATCTTTTCCCGATATGGAAGAGAACAAATTCGATATAGCCATTTTTGGCGTGCTTGATGGTAGAAGTGCAATTAATAATGAAGGCTGTGGTATTGGCCCGGATTATTTTAGGGAGAAATTTTATAAACTTAACGAAGGTGCATTTACAAGCAGATTAGTTGATTTAGGGAATATAAGACCTGGCGCTACTATTGCAGATACGTATATTGCAATAAAAATGGCTGTTTCAGAGCTAATAAAAAACAATATTATTCCGATAATTATAGGTGGTGGCCAAGATTTAACCTACGCTCAATACTTAGGTTATGAAAATTTAGAGCAAAAAGTAGATTTAGTTATTGTCGATAATCAATTTGATATAGATGATGATAACAATGATGGAATTGAAACGAGATCTGATTGCTACCTGAATAAAATTTTTCTTCACCAACCAAACTATCTTTTCAATTTCAGCAATATTGGCTACCAAACGTATTTCGTAAACCAGGAAAGTTTAAGCGTAATGGATAAGCTTTATTTTGATGTTCATCGTTTAGGTGAGTTTGCTCAAGATATTACATTAACTGAGCCGATTATTCGCAATGCCAACATGATTAGCTTTGATATGGGTTCCATTCGCTCTGCAGATGCCGCAGCAAATGGAAACGCTACACCAAATGGTTTTGATGGTGAAGAAGCTTGCAGAATAGCCCGTTATGCAGGAATGAATGATAAATTAACCTCTATTGGTTTTTACGAATTTAATCCCGCTTACGATAATAACGGCCAAACAGCGTTCTTATTAGCAGAGATGGTTTGGTATTTTATTGATGGATTTTACGCCCGCAAAAGGGATTTCCCTTTAACGCCAAAATCGCAGTTTATAATTTACAGAACCAGCTTAAAGGATGGCTCTGGCGAAATGACTTTTGTGAAAAGTAAAAAATCAGATCGCTGGTGGATGCAGGTTCCTTATCCTTCTGGTCAATCTAAAAATGAGCGTTATCACTTAGTTCCTTGCCGCTATGACGATTATCAAACTGCAGTAAATGGCGATATGCCAGATTTATGGTGGAGAACTTATCAAAAGCTATCATAATTTTACACAAGTAGTTACATTAAAAAATTACAAATATTTACCTTTACAAAGACGATTAAATTAATACCATGAAAAAAATAATATTATCTGCTATGGCCCTATTGCCATTAGCAGCATTAGCTCAAAAACCCTTCACTATAAAAGGTGATGCAAAAGCATTAAAAACAGGCGATAAAATCTATTTAGTTTACACCGAGAATAGCCAAAGAATAACAGACTCGGCTACTGTAGCAAATGGAAAGTTTGAATTTAAAGGAACAGCAACCGACCCTAAAAGTGCAAACATCTTTAAAAACATAAATCCTTATGTTGCGAAAGAGGTTAACAACCGAACGCTGGATTATGCGTCTTTATACCTAGAACCAGGAAATATAGTGTTTACCTCTGTTGATTCAATTAAATCAATGAAAGTTTCCGGAACGCCTGCGAATGATGACAATGCCAAATTAAACGCAAGTTTAAAACCAGCAATGGATAAATTAAATGCGATTAATGAGGAGTATGCAAAACTATCGCCAGAACAACAGAAAGATAAATCTGTGGTTGCGGGAATTAGAGAAAAATATTCTAAAGCATCCGAAGAAATGACACCTCTTCAATTGGCCTTTGCAAAAAGCAACCCTAAATCTTATGTAAGTTTAGTTTCTTTGGCTCAGTTAGCTAGCGACCCAGATGCTGTAGCACAGGTTGAACTTGCGTATGCTGGTTTAAGCCCAGAATTGAAGGCAACAAAAACTGGAACTACTTTAGCTAGTACATTAGAGGCAGCTAAAAAAACCGCAGTTGGTACAATGGCTATGGATTTTACTCAAAATGATGTAAATGATAAGCCTGTTAAATTATCAGATTTTAAAGGCAAATATGTGCTGGTTGATTTCTGGGCCTCATGGTGCGGGCCATGCAGAGCAGAAAACCCAAATGTTGTTGTTGCTTACAATAAATTTAAAGACAAAGGTTTTACTGTTTTAGGCGTTTCATTAGACCAGCCAGGTAAAAAAGATGCCTGGTTAAAAGCAATTGCTGATGATAAATTAACCTGGACGCATGTATCGGATTTGAAATATTGGAACAATGAGGTTGCTGTAATGTATGGAATCCGTTCTATTCCGGCTAACTTCTTAATTGACCCAACTGGCAAAATCATTGCTAAAGGATTAAGAGAAGAGGCTTTACAAAGCAAATTGGAAGAATTATTAGGAAGTAAATCGAAATAGAGTTTATACAAAAAAGCCACAGATTCGCAGATTATAAATCAGGTGAATCTGTGGCTTTATATTTAGCAGATATTTTATATCAAATCAAATCCAATATCTTCTCTGAAATATTTTCCATCGAAATAAATCCGACCAGCATCGGCGGTAGCAGATTGCAAAGCTGTAAATAAATCTTTCTGCAAACTTGTTATCGCGATAACTCGACCGCCATTTGTTTTAACCACATCGTTTTCTAAAAGCGTACCTGCATGAAAAGCATTAGAGTGACGGAGATTTTCGATACCCGAAATCGCTTTTCCTTTTAAGTAGTCGCCAGGATAACCACCCGCTACAATCATTACTGTTGCTGCAGTTTGCTCGCTGATTTCTAAGTTAACCTGATTTAAGGTTTTACTAGCTGTAGCCATAAAAAGTTCAACCAAATCGTTTTCAATTCTTGGAATAACACTTTCTGTTTCAGGGTCGCCCATACGAGCATTGTACTCAATTACGAAAGGTTCCTCTCCAACTTTAATTAAACCGAAAAATATAAAACCTGTATAATCGATATTATCTTTCTTTAAACCTTCAACCGTAGGTTTAATAATTCTTTCTTCTACTTTTTGTAAAAATTCTGGCGTTGCAAAAGGAACTGGAGAAACGGAGCCCATACCGCCAGTATTTAAGCCAGTATCATTTTGCCCAATTCTCTTATAATCTTTAGCCGATGGAAGTGTTAGGTAGTTTTCGCCATCAGTTAAAATAAAAACAGAAAGTTCAATTCCACTTAAAAACTCTTCTATAACAACAGTAGCTCCGGCTGCGCCGAATTTGCCACCTAGCATTAACTTAAGTTCTTCTTGTGCTTCGATAGTTTCGGTACATATTAGAACACCTTTACCAGCAGCCAAACCATCGGCCTTTAAAACTACGGGAAGCGCATGATTTTGAAGATAAGCCAAACCATCTTCAAGCGTTTCTGGGGTAAAAGACTTTGAAGCAGCCGTTGGAATGCCATGGCGCACCATAAATTGTTTTGAAAAATCTTTACTACCTTCTAAAATTGCACCTTCTTTTTTAGGCCCAATAACCGGAATGTGTGCAATTGTTTTATCAGCTAAAAAAAAATCGTGAATACCATTTACTAAAGGCTCTTCGGGACCAACAATTACCATTTCAATTTGCTCAGAAAGAACAATCTTCTTGATAGAATCAAAGTCGTTTACGCTGATGTTGATATTTGTGCCAAAAGCACCCGTGCCACCGTTTCCGGGTGCAATAATTAATTTATCACAATGTGAAGACTGGCTGATTTTCCAGGCGAATGCACTTTCTCTGCCTCCTGAACCTAATAGTAAGATATTCATATCGGCAAAGATAAATAAAAATGTAAGATGGAAAAGGGATGATGAAAGATGGGTTATGGTAAGGAATTCCCTTATCCATCTGCCATCTTACATCATTTAGCGCTTCTTGTCATTTGCTCTAACATATCCCACATTTCGTTAGGAATTGCTTCCAGGCCGTTCATTTGTCCTGCACCTTGTAGCCATTCTCCTCCATCAATGGTAATGACTTCACCATTTATATAACCAGAAAAATCACTAATTAAAAATGCGGCTAGATTAGCCAACTCCTGATGTTCGCCTACTCTTTTTAAAGGCACACGGTTTTTAAAATCGAATTTTTTAGCCAAATCTCCAGGCAATAACCTTTCCCAGGCACCTTTTGTAGGAAAAGGACCAGGCGCTATTGCATTTGTTCGAATACCGTATTTACCCCATTCTACTGCAAGTGAACGCGTTAAAGCTAAAACACCTCCTTTTGCACAAGCCGAAGGCACAACGTATGCAGAACCAGTAAAAGCGTAAGTAGTTATAATATTTAAAACAGCAGCCTGTTGCTTTTCTTTTATCCAATGTTTACCAAAAGTTAGCGTACAATTTACCGTTCCTTTTAAAACGATATCAATTATTGATGAAAACGCATTGGCTGATAACCGTTCGGTTGGAGAAATGAAATTCCCCGCAGCGTTATTTACTAATCCATCAACCTGCCCAAATCTTTCGATAGTTTTCGCCAAAACATTTTCTACTTGCTCTATTTCGCGGACATCACAAGCCAAAGCTAAAACCTTTCCGCCAGTTTTTTCTTCCATTTCATCGGCGGTTTTTTGTAAAACATCTTGTTTACGGCTCGTTATTACAAGATTTGCGCCTAACTTTAAGAAGTAAAGTCCCATGGCTTTACCCAAGCCTGTACCGCCTCCGGTAATTACAATTGTTTTGCCTTCAAGAGAACCATCTCTGAGCATCGGTGAATTATAACTAAACATATCTGGTTAATTGTTTAAACTGGTTAACTACTAAGCTGAAATCTTTCGAAGATTTAAAGTAATCATGTAAAATTCGATTACTTTCTTTGAAGGTTTTCTAAAATGGTTTTAAGAATATGGCGTGTTGCAGGCGACCACCACTGGGCCAACATTTTTTCTAATGTTGCAGATTGGTCCGAATTTACAGATTCAATTAATTTCTCTCGAATGTTCAATTTACTTTGCGACCAGGTATTACTCTCCTGCTCCATAAATTTCTTTATTTTTCTTTCGGCAGCTGTAAGTAAACTTTCGTTTTTAACAATTTCATCAATCAAACCAACTTTTAAAGCTTCATCAGGATTGTACAGTTTACCAGTTAGCAAGCTACGTGAAGCCTCTGCCTGGCCAATCCAAAAGGCGTATAATTGAAAAATGCTATTTGGCACAATAATGCCAACCGGAACTTCATTTAAACCGATAATATATTGCCCTTCGGCCATTACACGATAGTCACAAGCCAAAGCAATTACACAACCACCAGCCGGGCTATGCCCACTAATTGCAGAAACGATTGGTTTTTTAAAAGAAACCAGATTTGCAGTGAAACTGAAGAATAAATTAAAGAAAGATTTTGCTTCCTCTTGGTTATAATTATAAAGTTCTACCAAATCTAAACCCGCAGAAAAGAATGGGGCAGTTCCGGTTAGAATCACACCACCAATATTATCATCAGCGGAAATATTTTTAAGCATATCATCCAGTTCGGTAATCAACTCGCGGTTTAAAGCGTTAGATTTTCCTCTACTTAATGTTATTGTTGCTAAACGGTTTTGTACACTTACTTTAATCGTATTCATGTTAAATAATATCAAGATTTGAAAATCAGGTAGCAGGCTTATTAATAATTGTATTATGCATGCATACTAATTCAAATTTATTTATTTTTTCCTATTTAACATCATAAGTGTAAACCTTTCTTCCTAAATGCCCCGAAGCATCTATTCCTTCTATTACAACACGATAAGTTCCGGCTTCATCAGCATTATAGAAATCGAATTTGGCTGTACCATCCTTTTCTGTTACAACCTGTGGCGACCAAAACACGGTACTTCTAAAATCGACTTTACTACCAGAGGTATTTAAATCATATTTTGGAGAGTAAAAATCTCTTGAGGCAGAAAATCCTTTTTTATTAACAACCACAATACCAGGAGCATAATTATTGTATGATACCTCGCCACCACCTCGCTTAGTGGTAATGATTAAAACACCACCACCACCTCTGCTACCGTAAATTGATGTGGTAGCGGCGCTTCTTAAAACTTCAATAGTTTCTACATCGTTAGGGCTCATCATATCCAGAAAATCTGCTTCAACTGGCATTCCATCAACGATTATTTGCATTGGTGTATTTTGACTTCTGGTAGAATAAGGTATTCCGTTTCTGAAAATAACAAAAGGTATACGCCCGTTTAAACATTGAGATAATGTTACGCAACTTTGCAAATCTTTAGAACTGAGCACAAAATCGGCATTACCTGCCCCATTTAAATTAGAAGAATTTTTTGCAATTATTCTCTTTTCCGTTACCACAACTTCATCCAGCTTTATTGTTCTTTCGAGTAAGCCCAAGCGTGCCATTTCGTTAAAATAATTATCGCTTTCTTTGATGTACTTCATCAAAGTATTGTTCACATTTATATCAATATCTGCACTATTTTTGTTTTTCGTAACAATTTGATAAGGAACTGCATCAACACTAATATCTACAAACTTTCTATCTGCTTTTGTCCTCGCTTGCACGATAAATTTGGTACTGTCGTTAAAAACCAGGTTATCAAAACTAAACTTACCTTCGGCATTAGTTACGGTATCTAAAACCAAAAACCCACCTTTAGTAGCCATGAGCATAACTTTTCCATTCGGTACGGGCTTACCGCCTTTAGTAACTGTTCCACTTATATTTGTTGATTGCTCAGGTTTATAGGTAATAGCCGGACCAACATCATTAATTACATTTCGCCATAAAAAACGTCTCCAACCTTGGATAAGCATTAAATTATCAAGCTCTCGGGCAGTTTTTAAATCATCATTTAAAAAATAATGATTCGGTTTTTCAACATGCCCGGCTAAATCAGAAGTTAGCCAAAGCGTTGCAAAAATATTGCTTTCATTGTCTTCATCGGGTACAACCTTACTAGCATTTGTTACCGAAACAGAAAAACTACCCAAAACAGGTTTTTGGTCATTTGATGCATCAAAGCTAAAACTCGATTTACCTTTTTTTGCAGCCGATGCATCCAAAGCATTCAATTTTAAATCTATAATATCGATTTTATTTTTATTAAAAATTAAACGCTCTGCAATTGGTTGATTGTTTGCAGAGAACAGGGTAAACTGAATAATACCTGATGGCAACTTACTTTTTGGTATGTTAGCTGTCATAACCTGTTTATCTACTTTAGCTTTTGATACATAATAAACATTTCCACCTTGCTGGGCAACAATTTTTAGTTCATCACTGTTAGTAAGGCTTACGCTAGCCATTATCTTTATAGAAACTTTCCCTGTATCTAAATTATTTACCATTAATGCATAACCTGTTTTTTGTGCTACAGGCAATTTAAAATCTTTCTCCGAGCCATCTTTAAAATTAATTTTTGCAGTATAGGTTTTACCAGGTTGCACATTTAGGGTAAAGTTTCCCATGCCTAGATATGATGTTTCTATTTTTGTTACTATTTCTCCAGTTTCATCAACAATTTTACCTTTTACATCTTCGCCATTACCCGAACCATTTAAAGCTTTTATGGCTATTTTTTGGGGCAACTCTTCAATAAGTGTTCCACCCTCTGGTAAAAACTGTACATCAACATCATTGCTTGTTGATGTTATAGGAATAGACTTAATCACTTTTTGTTTATTATCAAGGGTTATTGTAGCCAAAATTTTACCCTTCTTATTTAAGAAACTTTGGTTGTTAGAAAAGTTAATTATTGCATCACCTTTAAGGTCTGTTTTAGTTTTACCTTTTGCAACTGTCCGGTAATCGAGCTGCACTTCATAGCTTACATCATTTTCTTTATACGCAACGCCATTTTTATCTTCAAAACGAATGGTTGCAGCCACTTTTTCTGCGTTATTCTCTTTGCTGTATTTATAATCTGTGTAGGTAAAAACTTTATTTGCCCAGCTATTGCCAATTTTAATCGTTTTATCGAAAAAGAAATCAGTACCAAAATTTCTCATGTAATTCGTGTAGGCTCTAATTCTGTAATTACCTTCTCCTAACGAATCAGTTAGTTTAAAATCGCCCCAGGTTACCCCACCCATTATTGGCAACTTAACTAATCTTTTTATAGAGTCTTTTTCATTAATTAATTCTACATATAAAATTTTGCTAATATCGGTTGGGGCTTGGGTTTTTGTATTTAATATATAAGCCTTAAACCAAATGTCATCGCCTATGGCGTAGTATGGCTTATCTAAATGGAGGTAAACTTTTTCTTGCTGATACTTGGCGGTGTACTCATCAAGTTTTTTAACAATCGCCGAGAAAGGATCATCATCAATTCTAAAAGCGGCAAAAACGATAAGCACAGCAAGAAAGCTCAGAGCTAGCGTAATTTTGAATTTCATTTGGCGTGTTATAAAAGTAAATATGCCTCAAGGTACAAAACCCGAGGCATATTTTTATGAAGATAAAATGAATTATTTCTGTTAGAAACTGTTCTTCCACATCATACTTTCTACAGGTTTTGTGGTTTTATTATTGTACTTGGCATTGCCCTTTGTGTTGTACATTGTTTCGATATTACCTTCTACAACAAAATATATTAACTGGCCAATTGGCATACCGGCGTAAATTTTTACAGGTTGTGCCACCGAAATTTCAAGTGTCCAGGTATTACAGAAACCCACATCGCCTTTTCCTGCAGTAGCGTGAATATCTATACCTAAACGACCAGTGCTGCTCTTACCTTCTAAAAATGGAACATGACCATGAGTTTCGGTATATTCTAAGGTGACGCCTAAATATAGTGTCCCAGGATGAAGCACAAAGCCATCTTTAGGAATTTCAAAATGCTCTATTTCATTGTGTTTTTTTGCATCGAGTACTCTACTTTTATAGGTAGCAAGATATTTACCCAAATGTACATCGTACGAATTTGTACCCAAACAACCCCTATCAAAAGGTTCTATAATAATTGTTCCTTTCTCTATTTCTTCCAGAATCCTTTTATCTGATAATATCATTTTTATGCGTATTTTTGGCCTAAATTATCATTTATTTAAGATAATATTGCATGCTAATCCCAAATTTATAAATGCCCATAGTTTATAATAAAAATATTGATGAGCATTCGGTTCTGGCAATTTGGAAAATTGAAGAAACTGAAGAAGAGATGTTGGCAGGCTTACAGCTTAAGCAACATGAATGGGATATTATCTCTTCATTTAATAATGGCAAAAGGTTGCTTCATTGGCTTAGCACGCGTCTTTTACTTAGAAAGCTTTTAAAAACTGAAGAATATATCGATTGCCAGTTTGACGAAGATGGCAAACCTTACCTTACCAATTTCGATTATAAAATTTCTTTAAGTCATTCTTATGATTATGCTGCGGTAATGATTAGTAAAGATTATGCTGTTGGTGTAGATATAGAATTAATTAAACATAAGATAAAAAGCATTAAGCATAAGTTTTTGAGTGATGTTGAGCTTGCTCAAAAGCAAATTGGCGATAATACAGAAGGGCTTTACATTTGTTGGTGCGCTAAAGAGGCGATTTATAAATGGCATGGTAAAAAAGGGTTGGAGTTTAAGCAACACATCCATATCAAACCTTTCAAGTTAAAAACCGAAGGCGGCAGCTTAAGTGCCTTGGTAGAATTACCAACCGGAACACGCGAACTTACCGTGCATTATTTTAAAACAAAAGATGGGTATATGCTGGGGTATGTTCAAGCACCTCAAGATTAAAAACTGTTTCCAGATTACAATTAACAAAACATGAGTAAAGATATTGCTTTAAAAAATTCTGCTGAAATTCCTTCTGTTGAAGAAAAAGGTGTACCAACTCAATTTATTGATTGGGGTTTGACCGATTATCAGGAAGCCTGGGATAAACAGGAAGATTTATTAAACAAAACTGTAGCCATTAAATCAGAAAATAGAGTTAATGGAACTCATTTAACTACCCCAAATTATCTTATTTTTAATGAACATCCACACGTTTATACTTTAGGCAAAAGTGGTCATCAAGAGAATTTATTGTTAGATGAACAAGGCCTTAAAGATAAGCAGGCCACTTATTACAAAATAAACCGCGGCGGAGATATTACCTACCATGGTCCGGGTCAAATTGTTGGCTATCCAATTTTAGATTTGGATAATTTTTTTACAGATATACACTTATATCTGCGCACTTTAGAAGAAGCTGTAATTCTAACCTTAAAAGAGTACGGCATAGAATCTGGTCGTTATCCTGGTTATACAGGGGTTTGGTTAGATGCTGATAACGATAAGGCTCGCAAAATATGCGCAATGGGCGTTCGATGCAGCCGCTGGGTAACTATGCATGGTTTTGCCTTTAATGTAAATGTAGATTTAGATTATTTTAAAAACATTGTGCCTTGTGGTATTGATGATAAAGCAGTTACTTCTCTTGAAAAAGAATTAGGCTATAAACCCGATATTGAAGAAGTTAAAGTCAAGCTAAAAAATCATATTGCTCAGTTATTTAAAATGAAGCTAATCTAATCGCTGGGAATTTAAAGAATGATTTAGGCGTTTTAACATGCTTTCCGCTATATCCCCAATGGAAAATCGGGAGATGCCGCCTCAATCGTTAAGGCTAGAAAAGCACCAAAAAGGAAATTTCATAGGCTTAGATCTAACCGCAACGGTTTTGCGTAAATTAAGTTATGAAAACTTTAAATGGCATCATTTTATTTTCTTTATTATCTTCGGCCTGCACTAAAGAAAAACCCATGCCAATTGCTGAACCTGCTGCTAATGTTTTCGTAACCACAAATACTACTGGTAGCTTTACTTATCTAGCATTGGGCGATTCTTATACCATTGGCGAATCCGTTAAGCAATCAGAATCTTTTCCATATCAATTAAAAGATGTGCTAAAGACAGAAGGCTTAACTATTGAAATACCAAAAATTATTGCCGTAACCGGATGGACAACCGACGAATTACAAGGTGCTATTAAGCAAGCAAAAATTACCCAGAAATATGACATCGTAACTTTACTAATTGGTGTTAACAATCAATACAGAGGTTACGCTATCGAAACTTACAAAAAAGAGTTTTCGGAACTTTTGCAAACTGCTATTGATTTTTCTGGTGGCAGAAAGACCAGGGTTTTTGTAATCTCTATCCCCGATTGGGGCGTAACACCTTTTGCAAAAAACGGCCCTAAATCTGCTCAAACTATAGCAACTGAAATTGATGCCTTTAATACCGCAGCTGAAAAAATTACAAGTGATGCAGGCGTGAGTTTCACAAACATCACTACCGACTCTAGAATGGCGGCAAATGATACTTCTTTAATTGCTGAAGATGGCTTACACCCTAGCGGAAAAATGTATCGCAATTGGGTTAATGCATTAACACCAAAAATTTCAGCAGCACTTAAATAATTTAATATCAGCTTATTCTGTTTTTAGTTTAAAAATTCTAATTTAGGTTAACTATTTAAATTAAACTAAAACTTAGAACCTATGAATGAGTACGAATCTTACGAAAGTAGCGGAATAGCCGCGGGAATTGGTGCAGGAGTAATTATTATCTATCTGGCAATTATTGTTGTTCTAATTGTTGGAATGTGGAAAGTTTTCGAAAAAGCAGGGAAACCTGGCTGGGCAGCAATAATCCCTATCTATAATTTAATTATTTTATTAGAAATTGTTGGCAAACCAATGATTTGGATACTCTGGCTGCTTATTCCTTGCGTAAACATTGTATTTATGGTATGGCTTTACAACTTAGTAAGTAAAAGCTTTGGTAAATCAGAAGGTTTTACAGTAGGAATGGTAATATTCCCATTTATCTTTTGGCCACTTTTAGGTTTTGGGAGTGCTAAATACTTAGGGCCATCTGCCGCTGAAGCTCAAAATGGTGGTTTTGGCAATAATCCATTCAACAATCCGAATAATCCATTTGGAAATCAAAATAACCCATTCAATAATCCTAACGACACGCCACCAACTCCGCCTGTAGTTTAATGTTGTCAGTAATATTTTTACCTTTTTTTTGCAGCCTAATCAATTCTTTTGATTGGCTGCAAAATCATTTAATACCTTGCCCTTTTAAATATTTAACAGGAATAGATTGCCCGGGATGTGGTTTTCAGAGATCTTTTATTGAACTTATTCAGGGAAATTTTGAAAAAAGCTGGTCGATATATCCACCAACAACTCCATTGATATTTCTTTTTATTACAGCTGCAATTCTCTATAAATTCAAAATAAAAAGTAAGGCTATAGTATTTAAGATACTTGTAATTCTAGTTGGCAATTTCGTGGTTCTCGTTTATCTACATAAAACGGTTATTCGTTAAATACCCATACTTGCTGTTAAATGGTTATAATCTTTCATCACGGTTTCCAAAAACTGTAATTCGTTCATCCCGGCTGGTATAGTAACTGCAATATGCTCTTTAGTTTTGGCTGCCATCGCATAAATTAATTCGGTGTTTCCAGTTTTATAGAAGCCATTTAAAACCTCGAAAATTAATTCTGCTTCTCTATCGTTTAGATGCAATACTTCTTTAAAAATTGGCTGGTAATCTCCCGGCAAGGTGAATCCGAAAGCAACATTATCAATTTTTGTTCTTGGAACTGTTTTAATTAATGTTGTTTTAGCCAGCATATCGCCAACCCTTTGATGATTTTTAGATACCGCAACACAAACCAGCGCTACAAGTCCCCAGCCAAACATAAACCCAAAATCTACAATTCTAAAAATCCATCGCATTAAGTATTGTCCGAATGTTGGCTGACCGCCATCAAGACTAATTACCTTTATTTTCATAATCTTTTTGCCAAAGGTTTGTCCATCCATTGCAACTTCGCAAACCAAATCATAAAAGATAAAAATCACCAGGAAAATTATAAGCAATACAATGCCCAAAGTGCCTGAAGTTCGGAAAGAAACGATCATTAAAATAAACACAACTATGTATAATATTGCAAAACCTGCCAAATCGATTAATCGAGCTACAATTCGCTCACCTAAACCGGCAACTTCATAATCGATATCTACGTTTTGAGCGGTGCTAATCCTGATGGTTTCCATATTTCAAACATAATTTTTTTTATGCAGAAAGATGTTATTCAAATTTTAAAAAATAACCGATGAAGCTTTATCAGCTTAAGCAATAAAATCGTTCTGCTATAATTTTATCTTTTGTTACCTATTTTTTGTAACCATAAAAAATTAAACTATTTTAACCCAAGATTTGAGTAATCACTAATGAGAGAAGCTTTATTTGTAAAACAGAATACTGAAAAGTGGAAACACTTTGACGGGATGCAAGAGGCAAATCCTGATGAATTAGCCGATAGATTTTTAGAAATAACAAACGACCTCGCTTATTCAAAAACTTTTTATCCAAATTCTAAAACTACAGCTTACCTAAACGGCTTAGCATCTAAACTTCACCGCTCTGTATATAAAAACAAGAAAGAAAAATCGAACAGATTTGTTAATTTTTGGAGAACGGAATTACCCTTAATTTTCCTTGAGCATAAAAAGCAGATTATTTACGCCCTTGTTTTTTTCTTAGTTTCTTGCGCAATTGGTGCCATATCTGCTAAGTACGATGATACATTTATAAGATTAATTTTGGGCGATGGTTATGTAAACATGACGAATGACAACATTTCTAAAGGCGATCCGTTTGGCGTTTACAAGCAAGAAAATCCGCTTTTAATGTTCATTCAAATTGGTTCGAATAATATTTTTGTTGCCATTTACACCTTTGTTTTGGGCGTTATTTTTTCCTTCGGTTCCATCGTTTCGCTTTTCCGAAATGGTGTAATGCTTGGCTCTTTTCAATATTTCTTTTTTAGCAAAGGCTTAGGCTTCGAGTCTGTTTTGGTTATTTGGATACATGGAACTTTAGAAATATCGGCAATTGTTTTAGCCGGAGCAGCAGGTTTAGTTTTAGGAAACAGTATGTTATTCCCTAAAACTTATACTCGAAAAGCTTCGATTTTAAAAGGCGCAAAAGATGGTTTAAAAATCGTATTGGGTTTGGTGCCAATTTTTATTGTTGCTGCATTTTTCGAAAGTTTTATTACTCGACACACTGAAATGCCAATGTGGCTAAGTGGTCTTATTTTACTTGTATCTGCAGCATTTATTATCTGGTATGTTTTTATTTACCCTACTAAAATTTACAAGAAAACCCTCATCTAAAATATTATGCTTTTAAAAATAGAATTTAAAAAAATCAGAGATTTCGGCCAAATAATAAATGATACCTTTACTTTCATTCGCCAGAATTTTAAGCCACTAGTAAAAAATTATTTTATTTTTTGTGGTCTTTTTGTATTAGGAGGAATGCTTTCTATGCTAATGCAGCAATACAAAACCGTTAACATGATTAACAATATTAATATTGCAAGCGGTAGAAATCCATTTGGATTCGGGAGCCTTTATGGCTTTGAATATTTTCTTGCCATTCTTTTCTCGATTGCTGGTTATGCAAGTACAACTGTTTTCGCCTTATCATACATTGCCATTTATGTACAGAAAGGAAATCAAACGCCAACAACTGATGAGGTTTGGGGATATTTTAAACATTACTTTTTCAGGGTGTTTGGAAGCTCCCTTTTGCTAATGCTATTGCTCGGTGTTGCATTCTTATTTTGTCTTATACCAGGTTTCTGGTTATTTCCATTCATAGCCATTACCTTTCCAATTATGGTTATCGAAAACGGAAGTCTATCCTATTCATTTAGCCGAAGTTTTAAAATTGTTAAAGACAATTTCTGGTTAACCTTTGGTACATTATTTATCATCTGGATTATTGTTTACGCCTGTATGTCACTGGTTGTATTGCCAACAACATTATTCAGTATGATTGGATTATTCTCGCATGGCGGAAAACCTCAAATGTCGCTATTCTTTACAATGCTAAGTACAGTGCTTCAATACCTTTGTCAGGTTTGCACAATTATCCCAATTGTAACCATTACACTATCATATTTCAGCTTGGTAGAGCAAAAAGAAAGTGCCGGTTTAATGGAACGTATTTCTAATTTCGGTACGACAGAAAAACCGACTGATACCAGACCAGAAGAATATTAGAATGCCAAAACTTATCTTTAAATTTTCGGTCGTTTTAGGGTTGCTTTTTGCTTCATTAAATAACTATGCTCAAAATTTAGAGACGAAAACAAAATATCCGCTTAAGATAGATAGCAGCAAAATAACAGCAGCAAAATTTAATAAAGAGGCATTATTAGCGTATTCTAAACAAAGTGCTTTTAAATATGATGTTGCACAAATAAGAGATTTGTCACTTTGGGATAGGTTTTGGATGTGGTTTTGGCAAATGATTGGCGACTTATTTCAAGGTGCAGCTTCAAATCCAGTATCAAAATATTTCTTTATTGGTTTGGGCGTAGCCATATTGGTTTATATTGTAATAAAGATAATTGGCGCAGAAAATATCTTCAGTAAAAAATCTAAAGAAATTACTTTGCCTTACGATATTTTAAATGAAAACATCCACGAAATAGATTACGAAAGCGAAATTAGAAATTTGGTTGAACAAGGAAAATATCGCCTTGCGGTTCGCTTACTATACTTGCGTACATTGAAAAAATTAACAGATGCAGAAATTATTCAATGGCAGCCAGAAAAAACGAATTACAACTATTTAACAGAAATTAGTAAACCAGAAATTAAAAGCGAATTTAGTCAGTTAACGCATCAATTTGATTACATCTGGTATGGCGATTTCCCTGTAGATGCAGAAACTTTCGAGCCAATAAATAAATCCTTTAACCATTTTAATTCGCAGATTAAATGAGAGGATATAAAATATATTTTGCCATCGGTATTATACTAATATTGGTTTATCTCGTTGCTCAATTTAACAAACCAACACCAACAGATTGGTCGCCATCTTACCTAAAGAAAGATAAAATTCCTTACGGAACTTTCATCTTGTATGACCGGATAAAAGATATTTGTCCGAAAGCAAAACTTATAAATTCCAACCAGCCATTTTACAATACACTCAAAGGGAAAGGATTTAAGAATAGTGCATACCTAGTTGTTGCACCACAGGTTAACATCACTAAAACTGATTTCGAGCAACTTAAAAAATATATGTTCGAGGGAAACAGTGTTTTCATCGCAAGCTATGATTTAGGGAAATATGCCAGAAAAATTTTAAAACTCGATTTATCGATGCAATTTACAAGCGATGGTAGTTCGATTAATTTTACCAATCCAAACCTTAAAACCGTTGTAAATTACGGTTTTGAAAAAGGGATTGGCAATAATTATTTCAGCAAAATAGATACCAGCAAGTCAACCATTTTAGGTGTTAACTCAACTAACAACCCAAATTTTGTCAAATATAGTTACGGCAAAGGTTCTCTTTACTTAATTGCAGGACCTGGTTTCTACAGTAATTTTAATTTGCTTGATAAATATGGGGCAGAATATGCAGCCAAATCATTAAGCTATTTACAAGGCTCGGAAACAATAATTTTCGATGAATATTCGACCATTGTAAAAACTGGCGAAAAGGATATGTTAAGGGTTTTCTTTGAACATCCTGAATTAGAATATGCTTATTACCTCTGTATTTTCAGTTTGTTGCTTTTTGTTTTTTATGATATAAAACGCAGGCAGCGCATTATTCCAATAGCCGATCCCTATACCAATACTTCTGTTGCATTTGCGAATGTTGTAGGCAGCGTATATTACCACGAGCGAAATAATTTAGATATTGCTAAAAAGAAAATTAACTATTTAATGGAACATTTGCGCAGCAGATATTACCTAAAAACCAATGAAATTGATGCCAATTTCGCTGAGATATTGAGATTAAAAACGGGGATAAATGAGCCGATGGCTAAAAACATAACCAGGTATTTCATGCAAATTCCTTTGGCAAATAGCTTTGGCGACGGCGAATTAATTAACCTGAACGATATTATAGAACAATTTTATAAAAATACTAAACCTAATGGAGCAGGAACAATTTAACCAACGTACTGATTTAAGCGCTTTGAATGAAGCGGTAACTCAAATCAGAACTGTACTTGGCAACATCATCGTAGGGCAAAAGCAAGTCATCGATTTTTTAATTGTGGGCTTGCTTGCCGACGGACATATATTAATTGAAGGTGTGCCTGGAGTTGCAAAAACTTTAAGTGCCAAATTACTTGCAAAATCTATCGATGCCCGGTTCTCAAGAGTGCAATTTACGCCCGATTTAATGCCTTCTGATGTTTTAGGAACTCCAATTTTCAATACTAAAACCGGCGACTTTGAGTTTCGAAAAGGTCCCATTTTTGGTAATATAATTTTAGTTGATGAGATTAATCGTGCTCCGGCAAAAACACAATCAGCATTATTCGAAGTAATGGAAGAACGCCAGGTTACAATTGATGGAACAACTTACCAAATGGATGAACCTTTTATGGTTTTGGCTACGCAAAATCCAATTGAGCAAGAAGGAACTTATCGTTTACCAGAGGCACAGTTAGACAGGTTTTTGTTTAAAATTGAGGTAAAATATCCATCACTGGAAGAAGAAACAGAAATTTTATTAGCCCAACATACTTTAGTTAATAAAACATTGTTGAACGAGGTAAAACCGGTGCTTTCTGTTCAGCAAATTCAAGAAGCAAGAAGTATTATCAGAGGTTTATTTGTAGAACCAAAATTGCTTGAATTTATTGCAAAAATCGTTAACGAAACCCGTAATAATTCTTCACTTTATCTAGGTGCTTCGCCTAGAGCCTCACTAGCAATTGTACATAGTGCAAAAGCTTTGGCAGCCATTCAAAACCGCGATTTTGTAACTCCAGATGATATTATTACCGTTGCAGTTCCGGTTTTAGCACATCGTATTATTTTATCTCCAGAGAAAGAAATGGAGGGCATAACCACAACAGATGTGGTAAATCAAATTATTAAGAGAATAGAAGTACCAAGATAAAGTAGTTAACAGTTGTCAATTTACAGTTCCAAGAAAAACCTGTCAGCTTAAACTTGTTGAAGGATAAAAATCTAAACACTTGAAAAAAATATTTCAGCAATATTATGCCAATCTATTTCTAACCGATCGTTTATTCGTCGCGTTAGCTTGCTGTGTTTTGCTTTTTGTTTTAAAGTTCTTTTTCAATTGGCTCGGCGAAATTCCAGAGATTGCAAGCGGTGTCACATTCGTTTTACTTTTCCTTGATATTTTTATTTTATACCGAAACGAAAACGGCATTGAAGCAAAAAGAATAACAGCTAAAAGATTAAGTAATGGCGATGAAAATCCAATCGAAATCTTGCTGAAAAACAGATACGGTTTTGGCGTTAAGCTTCGTGTTATTGATGAAGTTCCTTTTCAATTTCAACTACGTGATAAGGATTTTAAACTGGCACTAAAACCTTACGAGCTAAAGTCTATTCACTACAACTTACGCCCAACCAAACGTGGCGAATACGATTTTGGTTTTATCAGGGCTTACACAGGCTCACCACTGGGTTTTGTAAATAAAAGATACAATTTTGACGGCGCTCAGATTCTTCCAGTTTATCCTTCATTCATCAATTTGGGTCAATATGAATTGATGGCAATATCTCGCAACTTAACAGAGTTTGGCATCAAAAAAATTAGAAAAATAGGGCAGAGTTCAGAATTCGATCAGATTAAAAACTACGTTGGTGGCGATGATATACGCACCATAAACTGGAAAGCTACTGCACGAAAAGGCGGTTTAATGGTAAATACCTATACCGATGAGCGCTCGCAAAATGTTTATTGTATAGTAGATAAATCGAGAGTAATGCGAATGCCATTTGAAGGTTTAAGCCTACTTGATTATGCAATTAACGCAAGTGTTGCCTTATCAAAAGTTGCCATGCTTAAACAGGATAAAGCAGGTTTAATTACCTTATCCGAAACTATTGGCTCGATTATACCTGCTGATAGAAAAGCCTCTCAACTTGGTCATATTATTCGGGTTTTATACAAAGAAAAAACCCGTTACCTCGAAAGTAACATGGAAGCTTTATATAGCTCCATCAGAAACGTTGTTAAGCAGAGAAGTCTTCTCGTTTTCTTTACCAATTTCGAAAGTTTATCTGCGCTGCAACGGCAAATGCCTTACCTGAAACGAATTTCGAAATATCATCTACTTGTTGTAGTGTTCTTTGAAAATACAGAGCTAAAAAGCTTAAGTACAGAGCCAGCAAAAGATGTTGAGGGTATTTACCATAAAACAATTGCCGAAAAGTTTATTTACGAAAAGAAATTAATGGCGCTCGAACTGAAAAAGTATGGTATACTTTCTATTCTAACTCCACAGCAAAAACTAACTGTTAACGTAATTAATCAGTACTTGGCATTAAAAGCTCAGCAGAAAATATAATTGAGTTAGGTTCACATCCATCGTGTGTGTCCTCACAAATCAATTAAAATAAAGAAGCTTAAAAACACTTTACTCCTCTTCCCTAAAATAAACCTTATAAAAGTTCATAGATTTATCATCGTCATAACCTTTCTCAATCATATCCTTATTGCCATGAATATAAATGTGGAAATTCTTATCCAGTTTTAAAACACTTTTATAAGCACGAGCTTGTTTTTTAACTGCCGATTCTGCAATCTCAAAACTATCTGCAATCGGACTTTCGTACTCTTCTTCGTAGTTCTTTTTATAATTTTTAAAAGATTCTATTCCTTCAGCATTGCCAATAACCTCATTACCAAATTCCTCAATATCGAATGTTTCTTTCTCCTTAAAATATTTCATCGACCGATTGAGCAAATCAATTTTATCAGCCTTGCTTATCTCATATTCATCATCCATTTTTTGGGTTACAAAGTTTTTGTAAACGCCCAAAACATTATTGGTTTGGTTATAACTATCGTTACGGATTTTCAGTTTCAAAAACTCATCTTTCCAATAAACAGCACTTTCGTTGTTGCTTTTCGCCTGGTCTAAAACCACAACTTTGTAACCTTCTTCCTTATCAACATTAAAAATTAAACAGCCTTTATCCAATTTATTAATGCTGATGGCATCTTGCTCATAACTCATATTAAAGCCATCTTCTTTCGGAAAAACCTTTAGATAAGTATCTTTCGTTTCCGATTTAAAAATCCCAATAACATCCAGCTGCTCACCTTCAATCTGCACCTTTTCAAAATATGCCACATACATTTCTCCCGACTTAATTTTAGGATGGTTTGCCACATCATATAAGTATTTGGCCAATTGCTGAGAATCCTCATGAAAAAGCGCATTGTTTTCAAAAATTTCATTTGCGAAATGAAAAACTTCATTCAGCTGCAAGTTATCATTCGGATGGTAAAAACGATATACTTCGTTAACCTTTTCAAAAGGCTTTAAGAAATATTGCATTAATAAATTGCCTAATAATTCATCCTCAATTTTTAATGGTTCATCAGATAATTTATAGTATTCATCAAGCAATTTATTGCCTGTATGGTGTATAGAAAGTTGCTTTAACGAAGCTTCGAAAAATGAAATCATGCGGCAAATTAACGAAATAAATAGCGAGTTTAATTCCAATTTTTGTAATTGTATTAATCATTTGATAAGCAATTGCAGTGCTTATCGGCTTGAGATGTCCTGCCTTTTGCAATAGCTTCGATAGAAAAATCGGAGGCTGCCGTTCCCATCAAGTTTAAATTGCAAAACCAATGCTAATCCATTAACACCTGGCAAGGTTTCCAATTATTCTGAAACTTTTAATTTGTTCAAAAAATCTATAAATTTCTTATCAAAGTAATTAGCAACGCCTTCATGTTTAAAAGATATTCGTCCTTGCTTATCAAAAATTAATGTAGTTGGCAGCGAGCCAGTAAAAATTTGTTCTGGCACATCGCTCTCAACTTTATAAACTGGCATTTCATATTTTCTATCAGTCATGAATTTAGCCGATTTTAGCAAATCGCCATCTGCATCAGCAAATAGGAAAACAATATTCGAGTCGTTTTTAAACTGGTTATAGAGCTTATTCAACGAAGGCATTTCTGCCCTGCACGGCGGACACCAGGTTGCCCAAAAGTTTAAGAAAATTACTTTGCCCTTCAGTTCACCCAAATCAACCAATTCGCCTTTTACATTTTTAAACCTAATACCAGAAAGATTTGCAACCTCGATTTTAGTTTCCTCAACCTTTGGTGAATAGAAACCAATTTCCATTAATCCTTTTAAAAAAAATGCTTTTGCATCGGGTACAAAAACGATTACTAAAAGAATTGCGACAAATATGGTATTGAATATATTTTTCTTGATGAATTTCATCCTAAATATCATTTTATAAACACTATAAAAGCAATGTTACCTTACAAAGGTATATAATTGAATACTAATTGTTACTTTTGGCAAATTGAAAAAGCATAAGCAACATATTACCCGATTATTATCAGCATTAATGCTGACGGTTTTTGCTATTGCTTTAACGCCCTGGAATTTATTACACCATCATCAACCAGTTCCTGTAATTACTAAGGAAATTAACTGCAAACATTTAAGTCATGTTCAGGCTCATGCCGATAATTGCTTAATTTGTAATGCTGGTTTCGAAAAAAACTACGTTCAAACACATCACCTTTACAAAATATATTTTTCAGCAAAAATATTTAGCCAGGCTAGCCCTGTAATAAAAAGTTTTTATACTGAAATTAAGCGTACATCCCTACGCGGACCTCCTATAGCATAATTTTTTCAGCTTACAGCAATTCTTTGCTGAACCAAATCTTTATTTATTTACGAGATACTAAAGCAAGGTCGCTACAGCGCTTTTGTTTTGGCTATTTCTGATTATTCAAAATACGCAAATCATGAAAAAATTACAGCTTATAGGCTTTGTAATTCTATATACATTATTAACTACTACTGCTTTTGCAAATGTACTTAAAGACATAAAAGGTAAAGTTATCGATGCCAGTAATAAACAAACATTGCCTGGTGCAACTATATTTATCCCGGATTTAAAAGTTACCGCAGTTACCAATGCTGATGGAGAATTTACATTAAATAACCTTCCATCCAAGGGAAGTTATCTGGTTGAAGTACATTTTATCGGTTACAAAACAGCAACTCAAATTGTTAATTTTACTAGTACAGCTGGCTTAGAGTTTGCTTTGCAAGCTACAGCAATAGAAACTAAAGAAGTTGTAATTACAGGGAGTTTAATTAGTAGTACAAGCAAACGAAATAGTGCTTCATCTGCCGTGGTGGGTAAAGATCAGCTTTTACAACCATCAACAAATATAATTGATGCCTTGACTAGAATTCCTGGCGTTTCGCAAATTACAACAGGCCCGTCAATTTCAAAACCCGTAATTCGAGGCTTAGGTTACAACCGTATTGTAACTTTAGATGATGGCATTAAGCAGCAAGGCCAGCAATGGGGCGATGAGCATGGAATAGAAATAGACCAGTTTAAATCAGATAGAATTGAGGTCTTGCGTGGCGCAGCATCTTTAATGTATGGTTCTGATGCACTTGGCGGCGTAATCAACCTCTTAGAGCCAAGCTCAGCACCAGAAGGACAAGTTAAAGGTGAATTCATCTCAAATTATTCTACAAACAATGGCCTTACCGCTAACTCCTTAATGTTAAATGGTAACGAAAACGGTTTTGTTTGGAGAGCTCGTGGAACGTACAAAAATGCCTATTCTTTTAAAACGCCAACAGGTTATTTCCCTAACTCGGGCTTTAACGAAACCGATTTAAGTGGTATGGTTGGCTTAAACAAAAGCTGGGGTTATACGCACTTAAATGTTTCGAGTTTTCGTAACAATATTGGTTTCTATGAGCCAACTTTAGATGCTAATGGAAATTTTGTTAAAGAAGACGGCGAAGCATTCATTACTTCTGACTACAAAAGCAGAGATTTAGATTATCCCCGTCAGGATATCAGACATTTTAAAATTGCGCTAAATAATAACTTCGTTCTAGGAAATGGCAACTTAAAGGCCGATTTCGGTTATCAGCAAAACCAACGTCGCGAATTAGAAGACGGACCAGAACCATCGTTGTTCTTCGACCTTAAAACTTATAACGCAGATTTAAAATATTACATCCACGAAACCAATGGATGGCAGCCCGTTTTCGGTATTAGTGCAGATGCTGGTAAAAGTCAGAATAAAGGAATCGAATATTTAATTCCTGATTATAATACTTACGGAATTGGTGTTTTTGCTTTCGCGAAGAAAAACTGGGATAACAATACCTTTAGCTTAGGTGCTCGTTACGATTATCGCAAAAACAACGGCAAACAACTATTTGTAGATGGCGATGAGTTATTTGCGCCTTTCCAAAATAAGTTTTCAAATGTGAGTGGTGCTTTAGGCTTTACGCATCAGTTTAATGAAGAATGGAACTTTAAAGCGAATGCAGGTTCTGCCTTTCGTGCACCAAACCCAGCAGAATTAGCCTCGAACGGTGTGCACGAAGGTACTTATCGCTATGAAATTGGCAACACAAATCTTAGTCCTGAGCGCAGCTACCAGGTCGATGCTGCATTAGAGTACGAAGGCAAAATTGTGAGCGCAAGCGCAAGCATTTACAATAACTATGTTCATAATTTTATTTATGCTTCGAACAATGGGGAAACCATTATGGCTGAAGGTGACCAATATCCGGTTTACCGTTACGGACAGGTTAATGCAAATCTTTATGGTGCTGAAGCCAGTTTAACCATTCACCCGGTTTCTTTTATACATTTCGAAAATACATTTGGTTATGTTCATGCTGAAAATAGCACTTTAAACAGGCCGTTGGCTTTTATTCCGGCAGCAACTTTAAGAAATGAGTTACGTTTCGAACCTAAGTTAAAAGGCACAAACGATGCTTATTTATCGGTTGGGATTAATTCTGCATTTAAGCAAACACGTGTTGATGATGTTTTTGAAACACCTACAAGTGGTTACACGCTATTAAATGCAGGTATTGGTGCAACTTTCAATTTAGGTAAGCAGCCAATTAAGTTATCCGTATCCGGTAATAATTTACTTAACCAGAAATATTATGACGCTTTAAGCAGATTTAAACCTGGTCGTTTTGATTATGAAAACCCAAATCTAGGTGTTTATAATACTGGTAGAAATATCACCTTCGGTTTATATGTGCCATTTACCTTGGTAAAATAAAAGAGGAAAATCGTCTCCATTAAGAATAGAAGTCCAGCAGTCCAAAACTGCTGGACTTCTTGTTATAGTAATAAATTAAGCCGGAAAGGATTTAGATTTTTTTTTATTCGTACTTCAAATAAAAATCTGAGTGTATGTGTTAAATTAGCGACAGAAACTATGAGTAATTGCTTCCTATAGATAGGAAATGATTTCTGCAGAACGAATTTTGAAGAGAAATTTAAAGCCAAAAAAGCCACTCCTTTTCAGGAATGGCTTTAAATATTTATCCTTCGACTACGCTCAGGACGACAATTACTTAATTTAAGCTAATAATCTGATTGGTTCTTCTAATAAACCTTTTAACGTTTGTAAGAATTGCGCTCCAGTTGCACCATCAACCACACGGTGATCGCAACCTAAAGTTAATTTCATTACGTTACCCGGAACAACAGCACCATTTTTAACAACTGGCACTGCTTGTATAGCCCCTACTGATAAAATTGCACCATCAGGAGAGTTTATGATTGATGTAAACTCATCAATACCAAACATACCTAAGTTAGAAACGGTGAAAGTCGAACCTTCCCAGTCTGCTGGTTGCAGTTTTTTAGCTTTTGCTTTAGCGCCAAAGTCTTTTACTTCAGCAGAAATGTGAGATAATGATTTACCATCTGCAAAACGTACAACTGGCACCAATAAACCATCTTCTACGGCCATAGCAACACCAATGTTAGTATGCTCGTTGAAACGGATTTTATCTCCACCCCATGATGAGTTAACAGCAGGGTGTTTTTTCAATGCAACAGCAACCGCTTTAATTACGATATCGTTGAAAGAAACTTTAACAGGAGCAACAGCATTGATTGCCGTACGGGCAGCCATTGCGTTATCCATATCTATACTAACAGTTAAATAGAAATGTGGCGCAGTAAATAAACTTTCTGCCAAACGTTTTGCAATTACTTTACGCATTTGCGAAACAGGCTGCTCTGTAAATTTAACCTCACCAACAAATGTTGGAATAACTGGAGCAGCAGCAGGCGCACTATTGCTTTCCACTTTAGCGTTTCCACTTTCCGCTTGTGCAGCAGGTTTAAAGTTTTCGATATCTTTCTTAATGATACGACCACCTTCTGCACTACCTGCAACTTGCGATAAATCAATTCCTTTATCCTTAGCAATTTTTTTAGCTAAAGGAGATGCTTTTACACGACTATCTGACAAGCTTTCTGCTACTGGAGCACTTGCGCTTGCATCCGCAGTTGCTTTTGGTGCTTCTTCTTTGGGAGCATCAGCGCTTTCAGCTTTAGGCTTTGAGCTCTGAGCACCACCTGCCAAAATACCACTAACGTCAGTTCCTTCTGGTCCAACTATAGCAATAATGCCGTTTACTTTTGCCGCCGAACCTTTTTCTACACCAATGTGCAATAACGTTCCAGTTGCATACCCCATAACTTCCATAGTAGCCTTATCGGTTTCTACATCAGCTAAAACATCATCATCTTTAACTTTATCGCCAACTTTTTTATGCCATTCAGCAATTACGCCTTCAGTCATTGTATCGCTTAACAAAGGCATACGAATTACGGTAACGCCTTTTGCTGCTAATTCTTCTTCGCTTAAACCACCACCTTGAGCAGGGGCAACTTCCTCTTTTTCTTTCGGAGCTTCAGCACTTTCAGCTTTAGGCTTTTCGCTTTCTGCTTCACTACCACCCTTTTCAGCCTCTAAAGCCGCCTTGTAATCTTCGCCTTCTTTACCTATAACGGCCATGATTGCATCAACCGGAACTGCAGTACCTTCTTCTACACCTACGTATAAAAGAACACCATCCCAGTAAGATTCCATATCCATTGTTGCTTTGTCAGTTTCTACTTCTGCCAAAACATCACCGCTTTTCACTTTATCGCCCACTTTTTTATGCCACTTCGCCAAAACCCCTTCGGTCATGGTGTCGCTCATTTTGGGCATTTTAATTACATCAGCCATTATATCTAATTAATTGAAATCTTTTTAAAATATTAGTCCATTACGTAAGGGTAGTTCTCCGTTTTGTATACATCTTTGTATAGCTCAGATGCATCTGGCCAAGGAGATTCCTCTGCAAATTTTACAGCTTGATCTACAATAGCCTTAACTTTAGCTTCTACCTCTTCAACCCAAGCTTCATCTGCATACTTTTCATTAAGAATAGTTTCTCTTGCATGTTCAACTGGATCTTTTGCCTTATAATCTTCTAACTCTTCTTTAGTACGATATTTTGCAGGGTCAGACATTGAATGACCACGGTAACGGTAAGTTCTCATTTCTAAGAAAGTTGGTCCTTCGCCTTTACGAGCTCGTTGAATAGCTTCATCCATTGCGTTATGAACAGCAACTGGATCCATACCATCAACTGGTGCGCATGGCATATCAAAACCTAAACCAATTTTATAAATATCGGTCATGTTTGTAGTACGTTGTACCGAGGTACCCATTGCATAACCATTGTTTTCGCAAACAAAAATCACAGGCAATTTCCACAACATAGCCATGTTAAAAGTTTCGTTTAATGCGCCTTGACGCACAGCGCCATCACCCATATAACAAATATTAACGTTATCTGTTCCTTTATATTTTTCTGCAAAAGCAACACCAGCACCTAGTGGAATCTGACCCCCAACAATTGCATGGCCACCATAAAAGTTATGTTCTTTGCTAAACATGTGCATCGAACCACCTTTACCTTTAGAACAACCAGTAGCTTTACCATACATTTCTGCCATGATGCTATCAGCGCTTACTCCTAAAGCTAAAGCATGAGCGTGATCACGGTAGGTTGTAATCATCGAATCACCTTTTTGCATTGCAGATATAGCACCTGCAACTACAGCTTCTTGTCCAATGTATAAATGACAAAAGCCACGTATTTTTTGTTGTCCGTATAGCTGGCCGGTTTTTTCTTCGAATTTACGCATTAGTAACATCGACTCGAACCACTTTAACCAGGTATCTTTATTTATTTCTACTGCACTCATTTTAGGGTATTTGTTTTTTTGCGACAGCAAATCTAATTTTTTTATTGTAATTTTTGGCACTTTCTAGTGTAAAAACATCATGTTATTTAGCTTGTTACTAGATTTAACACTCTTTTTACATTTAAATATCGCCAATCATGGCTATTTCTCTCAAAACACCGATTTTTTAGATTTTATACTTCGCGGTTTATCAAATTCCATATTCAATTTATAAGGAAATTTAATTCTGTAAATTAACATTTTTACCTAATTATAAATATTTTCAGGAGGGCAAATGCAGAAGCTTTTTGTTTACTACAGTCCCGCCATTCACGTTATCTTTTTTTCAAAAATTTCCCTAGATACTTAAGTTTTTGACACAAAAAAGTATAATTACTGCTGCCGGGCTTAGATAATTTTGGTTTGCACAGGTAAAATCGTCTTTTCAAACTACAAACTAAAGCCTCAACAGAATGGAGAATTATTTTGACTATTAGACAGGTTCAAATTTATTTGGCTTTAATGAAAAAGATCACATTAAAAATGTTCAGATTGCTTTCGCGAAAAGATTGTATTAATGAGCAGGACTATCTTAAACGATCAAAAACAAAAACTGCTTTTGAAGATAATTTTAATGCCTAAACGTCGTTTTAAAACCAAGACAAATTGTCGAAATGTTAATAACTTTCACTTTTTAACACAAACATTTGGATAACATTTGTATAATCAATACTTTTGAAACTCAATAATAAGCCCATGTGGTTTACGTTACTGTGTAAGTGAATTACCCAAACATAACTGTATAACATGATTAAAAAATTTTTGTTTTCATCCCTAATCGCTATCTGCACGCTCTCTGCCGCATTTGCGCAAACAAAAACAAAAGAAACAGGAAAAGAATTAACAGACCCTGACAACCTTGCATCACAGTATTTCTCTCAAGTTATGGGTGTTGCAGTTGATGCGACTTCGAACTTAAAATTATACAAGTTTGTTTACGAATGGATTGGAACTCCTTATAGTTTCGGCGGAAACACAAAAAAAGGGATTGATTGTTCGGCTTTTACTAAAGCGATTTACGATAAAGTTTTCAACACTACAATAAGAAGAAATTCTAGAGATATTTTTAGCATGGTTGACCCACTGTCTAAAGAAGATTTAAAAGAGGGAGATTTAGTTTTCTTCAAAATTAAAAGCAGAAGTATTTCTCATATTGGCATTTACCTTGGCGATAACAGATTTGCACATGCATCAAGTTCGCGTGGTGTTGTTATCAGTAATTTAAACGAACCTTATTATAGTCGTTACTTTTATAAGGGCGGGCGTATTTTAGAATCTTTTAAGAAAGATTTTACAGTAGAATAGTTTATAATTAACTTTAATTAAAATATACAGTCCTCCTTAAGAAATTTTGGAGGATTTTTTTATGCATCAAATTTATCATACTTTGTGCTGCTGATAAGCACAGACATTCCTAACCAGCCGTAATTGAAAGGCCACAAAGCAACTTCTCCTATTAAATAGATGCTTCATGCCTCACAAATAACGATAAGAGAAAATAACTATTATATCAATGAAATTAATAAAGAGCATAATTTTATCTTCAATAGCAATTGGACTGCTAATAAGCTGTACAAGTAATAATGCACAGGTTATTACTGTAGCAAAAGCTGATACAGTCATCCGAAAAATTAAGGATACCATTTCAATAACTGCTGTTGGCGATATTATGCTTGGTTCAGCATTTCCATCGAAAACAAATCTTCCTCCAGATGATGCCGTAAATAGTTTTCAAGCAGTAGATAGCTTGTTAAAAGGCGATATTATTTTCGGAAATTTAGAAGGTTGTTTTTTAAACTCTGGCAACTCAAATAAATGTAATGGCATTAATCCAAACAACTGCTATGCTTTCCGCATGCCGGAACGTTATGCCGGGATCTACAAAAAGGCTGGCTTTAATGTTTTAAGCATCGCGAATAATCATGTGGGTGATTTTGATTCAAGGGGAAGAAAAAATACTGCCCGAATTCTTGATTCCTTGCAAATTCATTATGCAGGCCAATTAAATAAACCTTTCGAAGTTTTTGAAAAAGATAGCGTAAAATATGCTTTCTGCGCTTTTGCACCAAATGAAAATACAGTTTCAATTAATAAAATAGATAGTGCAAAAGCATTGGTTGCAAGACTTAAAACTATGGCCGATATTGTTATTGTATCGTTTCATGGTGGCGGTGAAGGCGCAAGATTTGAGCACGTTACACGTAAAAATGAAATTTTTTATAATGAAAACCGTGGTAACGTTTATGCTTTTGCCCACGGGGTAATCGATGCTGGTGCAGATGTAGTTTTAGGCCATGGACCACATGTAGCCCGTGCAGTTGAAGTGTACAAAAATAAGTTTATCGCTTACAGTTTGGGTAACTTTTGTACCTATGGCATGTTTAGTTTAAAAGGAAATAATGGTATTGCACCATTGCTGCAACTTAAAATAAATAGCAAAGGCGATTTTCTTTATGCCGATGTAACTTCTGTACAGCAAGATAAAATTAACCAACTAACAATTGATGAGAGCAACAGGGCTTTTAAAAGAGTTAAAAAGCTAACTGACGAAGATTTTACAGGACATCAATTAAAATTCGAGAACAACAAAATCACTTTAAAAGATTAATCTTCTGTTACATCAATTTTAATTTATTTCTGAATATTTGCAGCTTATGAAACTACCATGATTTGCAAAATCACAGAATGGAGATAATAAATCGTGGTAGCTTGATCACAATTGAAAATAAATTTTAACAGATGAAAAAAGGATTGATACTTCATTACATCATTGGAATAGCTGCAGCGATTTTGGTATTGGCAGCGGCCTACTATATTAATCAAAACCCAAAAAACTTATTATCTGCGGGAATAATCATTCTAGCGGGCTGTTTGGTTTCGTTTAGCCAATATCAAATAATTAAGCACAAGAAAAAGAAGTAATGGATACCTAAGTCAGTTAATTTGAAGGAAATCCAATTTGTTTGTGTTGGTTTAGACTTACAGTTTAAGCTAATCACAATCAGAAGGAAAAGAGATTAACTCTCATCCTTAGTATTTTTCACCAAGCCAATTCCCGAAACAAAAAATATCAAACCGATAATCCCATAAACCATTAATCCTCTTGTATCTTGACTGTGGTTTACGAAACCCCATCCTGCATAAATTAGTCCTATTATACCTAAAATAGTCAATACGGTTCCAAAAGTTCTTTTTACATTCATGTTTTTTAGATTAGTAATGTATATACAATGTTTTTACTCATTTGTTTTAATTCTGCAAATTTTAGAATCGAATTTCAGTAGCTTAAAAAAGGCAAAGCCACAGATTTAAAGATTGTATTAAAATCTGCAAATCTGTGGCTTTAAATAAATCCTAATTTTATCTGCGTGTTACCAAACACCTAACCGGTTTGCAGGTGCAATGTACATTTTTGCAGTTGCAGGAACATTGAATGCTTTATAAAATGCCTCCATATTATACACAGGTCCATTGACACGGAACATTTCAGGACTATGCGGATCTGTCTTTAAACGCATACGCATACGCTCATCTTTATTTTTAATTCTCCAAACCTGTGCAAAGCTTAAAAAGAAACGTTGATCAGGCGTAAAACCATCAATTTTTTTATCTCCTTTACCTTGTTCAGTGAGTTTGAAAGCATCGTAAGCGATATTTAAACCACCAATATCAGCCAAATTCTCACCCAATGTTAAAGCGCCATTAACATGTTGATTATCTAGAAGAGCAAAATTGCTATAGAATTTTTCAACTTTATCTGCTTTGGTTTTAAATTTTGCTGCATCATCTTTTGTCCACCACTCCTTTAAATTTCCAACCGCATCGTACTGACGACCCTGATCATCAAAACCATGAGTCATTTCATGTCCGATAACAGCACCAATTGCACCATAATTGATAGCGTCATCCGCATTAAAAGCAAAGAATGGAAATTGTAAAATTCCTGCTGGAAACACAATTTCGTTATATGCAGGATTATAGTAAGCGTTTACCGTTGGAGGAGTCATAAACCACTCACTTTTATCAACTGCCTTTCCTAATTTATTTATCATTTCTTTGTAAGCATTCTTTTGCGCAGATTGAAGGTTTGCAAAAAATGTGCTTTTAGAAATCTCTACATCATCATATTTTTTCCACTTATCGGTGTAGCCAATTTTCTTAACAAATGCGTTTAACTTTTCAAGTGCCTTCTTTTTTGTTTCGGCACTCATCCAGTCTAAATTTTTAATTCGTTGTTCATATACTCTCTGAAGATTATTAACCAACTCTAGCATACGTTTTTTAGCTTCTGGCTTAAAATATTGTTCTGCATATAACTGGCCTAGCAAATCGCCAAGGTTCCTGTCAGCATTATTTACCATCGATTTCCATCGCTCTGTTTGAGATTGACGTCCTGATAATGTTTTATCAAAGAACTCAAACCTGGCATCTCTAAACTTTTGAGTTAAGGCATACGAGCTTTCATTTAAAGCGTCGAATTTTAACTTCTCTTTCCAAATTTCAATTGGCTGTGATTTTATAAGGTTTGCCAAAGCAATATAATATTTCGGCTGACGAACAATTATTGTATCAACATTTACACCTAATTTGCTTAAAACAGCTTTCAAATCGATATTAGGAATTTGCTTTTGAAAATCGGCAACAGCAAATTTATTATAGTTTTTCTGCGGGTCACGCTGTTCAACTGGTGTAAAGTGCGACTGTGCTAAAGCGGTTTCAAGTTTTAATATATCAGTGGCGTATTTTGCTGCATTTGCTGAATCGCCTGCAAGTGTAAAAATTTTAGATATATATGCCTGATATTGAGTTCTAATCTTTTTAGCTTTATCATCCTGATCTAGATAATAACTTCTTTCGGGTAAATTAATGCCAGATTGATAGAATATTAAAGCATTTTTTGAACTCATCTTATCATCAGGTTCTACGCTAAAACTTAATAAATCGCCTTCAGCATTTTTAAATCCTTCAGCAATAAAATTGATTAAATCTTTATCATTTTTAATTGCATCAATTTTCGATAGTAATGGCTTGATTGGCTCGATACCTAACTTTTCTATAGTGGTTGAATCCATTCCGCTGGCATAAAAATCGCCAACTTTTTGTTCAGCTGTTCCTTTTGCTGCATTTCCTTTTGCTGCATGCTCTAAAATACCTTTTAGGTTTTTAAGGTTATCATTATACAAAGTATAAAATGAACCCCAACCAGTTTCCGTTTTGGGAATTTCGGTGTTTTTTACCCATTTACCATTCGCATAAAGGAAAAAATTATCCCCCGGTTTTACGGTTGTATCCATACCTGCTGTATCAAAAAACACGGTACGCTGGTCTGCCTCAGTAGCCTGATGGCTTTTATCGTTCTGGCAGGCAGCTAAAAATAATAGGGCTGCTGCCGGAAGAAAAATACTTTTTTTCATATTGTTGAAATTAGTTAGTTAAGTAAATCTACAAAAAGCAAGATGTAGTTTGTATGATTTTTTTTATAACTTCATAAAAAAATATCTAATTATGCAATACGCAATTTACATTTTAATCATTTTTGCGGTTATCCTCCTTTTAAGTTCTTTTGTAACTGTAAAACAAGGAACGATTGCCGTAATAACTGTTTTTGGCAAATACCAGCGACAGTTGAGGCCCGGTTTGAACTTTAAAATTCCTTTAATCGAGCAAATTTACTCCCGCATTTCGATTCAAAATCGTTCTGTAGAATTATCTTTCCAAGCGGTTACTCAAGACCAGGCGAACGTTTATTTTAAAGCCATGCTTTTATATTCTGTTGTTAATCAGGATGAGGAAACCATTAAAAATGTAGCCTTTAAATTTGTTGATGCGACAAACTTAATGCAAGCTTTAATCAGAACGATTGAAGGTTCGATTCGTGCTTATGTAGCAACACAAAAACAAGCAAATGTTTTGGCACAACGTAATGAAATTGTGCTTCATGTTAAGGAACAAATCGATCAGGTTTTAGATGGCTGGGGTTATCACTTACAGGATTTACAGTTAAACGACATCACTTTCGATGAAGAAATTATGCGCTCAATGAGTCGTGTTGTAGCTTCAAATAATTTAAAAGCAGCTGCAGAAAACGAAGGTCAGGCTTTATTAATCACGAAAACTAAGGGTGCAGAAGCTGATGGTAACGCAATTAAAATTGCTGCAATGGCCGAACGTGAAGCAGCACAGCTTCGTGGACAAGGTATTGCTTTGTTTAGAGAAGAGGTGGCGAAGGGTATGACCAATGCAGCGCATGAGATGCAACAAGCTAACTTAGACACCTCAGTGATTCTTTTCACGATGTGGACTGAGGCAATTAAACAATTCGCTGAATATGGCGAAGGCAATATTATCTTCTTAGATGGAAGTACCGAAGGGATGAATAAAACCATGAAGGAAATGATGGCCATGCAAATGAACCGTCAAAACGAGCCAAATTCTCCGCTTAATAAATAACTTATTTTACACAAATAGAAAAGCCGCTTAAGTTTAAAAACTCAAGCGGCTTTTTGTTAGCAATATTTTTTGCTAGTTATTCGTTGGCATCAAACCAAGGTTCATAACATAGTTGCCAGATTGTTGCATAAAATCGCCCATTACATGTAACGATTCATCTTCAATAAAATCGAAGGCATCTTGCTTGGTTAATTTATCACCTTTCTTAATCGCTGGCAAACCTCTCGCCGCTCTTAATTCATTAACTCTTGCCAAAGATTTAACCTCCTGAGCTTCCCGTTCTGCCTTTAATTTAGCTTCGTTTAAGGTAACCGAAACTTCAGCATCGCGTTTTTTCATTTCTGCGATATCTTCCTTCAAATATTTAAAATCTAAAGAGTTTGCAATGCGTTGCTCGCTGTTTTTAATCAGGTTAGGCTTAACTGCGGTTAAATTGGCAACAGCTTTAAAGTTTGAGCTTGGAATCACATCCCAAGGTAATGCAGACGGCTCTGTATCTTCACCAATTTTATCCATTGGATATACTGAAGGGAAAACAACATCTGGTGTTACTCCTTTATGCTGCGTGCTGCTACCAGCAACTCTGTAAAACTTAGCCATAGTCAAGTTAATTTGACCAAGATTAATATCTGCAGCAGTTGTAGCGGATGGAGCAGTACCTGTAGTTTTATTTTTGGTAATTAAACTTGCCATTCGTTGTAGCATGCTTGGGTTCACCAATTTATTTAAATCGATTGATGATTGAACGGTTCCTTTACCATAAGTTTGGCTACCCATTATAATACCACGACCATAATCCTGAATTGCACCAGCAAAAATCTCAGAAGCCGAAGCACTTAAACGGTCAACCATTACGCCAAATGGACCTTCCCAGGCCACACCTGAGTTTTCATCTTCATCAACTTCGATTTTATTACGTAAATCTTTAACCTGTACAACTGGACCTCTATCGATAAATAAACCTGTCAGCGAAATAGCTTCAACTAACGAACCACCACCGTTTCCGCGTAAATCCATTACGATGGCATCAACTTTATCAAAAGTTTTTAAAGAGTCAATTAATTTTCTAACATCACGGGTTGTGCTTTTATAGTTTTTATCCCCCGCATTTGCAGCTTTAAAATCTGCATAAAAAGCAGGCAAGGTTATAATACCCATTTTGTATTCTTTACCATTTTGATTAATGGTTTTAACCTTTTTCTTAGCAGAAGTTTCTTCCAAAACGATTTTATCGCGAACCAATGAAATAATCACAGGCTTAGACGACATTTCCTTTCCGGAAGGAATTACCTTTAAGCGAACTTTAGTTCCTTTAGCGCCTTTAATTTTAGCTACAGTTGCATCTAATCTCCATCCAACAACGTCAACAAACTCACCATCACCTTGTGCCACAGCGATAATTTTATCGCCAGGAGCAAGTTGTTTATCTTTGAATGCTGGTCCGCCTGCGATAATTTCTGAGATTTTAACAACTTCGTTTTCCAGTTGTAAACGAGCGCCGATGCCTTCGAAAGAGCGAGACATATCTTCGTTAAAAGCAACTGCATTTACTGGGTTAAAGTAATTTGTATGCGGATCAATAGATTCTGTAAATGCATCCATCAAAATCTGAAATACATCTTGATTATTAGTTTTAGCCGTTTGCGATTGAAGATTCTGATAACGTTTTGTTAAAGTTTCTACGTTTTTAGCTTGTGCTGTACCTGCTAAATTAAGGTTGATTAACTCGTATTTAACTCTTTTTTTCCATGTATCGTTTAGCGCGGTACTAGAAGCTGCCCAGGGCATCTTCTCTCTATCGTAGGTATAAGAATCAGTTTGGTTGAAATCGAATTTGTTTTTAATTTGAGCTAAAGAATAAGAGAAATATTCGTTCAGGCGTTTCGCGTAAACGTTATAGATAAAGAATGGACCACTTAAATCACCGTTTTTAAAATCGTCATCAAGGGTGTATCTGTATTTTTCAAATTCTTTAATATCAGAAGCTAAAAAATAATTTTTGCCCTGATCAAGAGACTTAATATACTTATCAAGAATTAAGGAAGAAATAGAATCGTTGATTTCTAGCTTCTTGTAATTATAGCTTTCAATCAAATTAACAACTTCTTTAATAACTAATTGCTGTTGTTCGTCTGGTTTCACATTGGTAACACCATCAACAATAGGTTGTGTTTTAGGAGCGGCATGGCAAGCTAGCACTGCAGCGGTAAAAAATACAAAAAATATTCTCTTCAACATCTCTTTAAATAATTTAAAATCCATTTCTAATTCTATATAGCCAATATGATACCATTTTCTCAAATAAACAAAAAAGAGACAGCTTTATTACCGTCTCTTCTTAAAACGTATCAAATCTAACTAAAAGGTTTTTATTTATCAATCTTCCAAAATAACGATAATGTAAGCTTTTTGTTTTAAAATGAAGGGTTTGCAGAAGTTTTGAATTATAAGATTACACTCAAATTAGACGTATGTTAAATAGTGTTAAATTATTTTACATATGGTGGCAGAATAGCCAACCCACAACAATTTGAGACTTATTAAAACGAAAACCAAACCTTTAGGGGCTGATTAAGAAAGTAGAATTATTTTTTTGAAGAGGTTTTGCTGGCGATAACGTCGCGAGCATCTTTAATCTGAGCTTTATATTGAGTGCTTTTTATTGAGCTGGCTAAAGCTTCTGCTTGTTTTAAATCCTTTGAAGCAAGTACAAAATCTTTCTTTTTAATCTTTACCTGAACTAAACCTAAAACAGATTCAATATATGAAGTGCTGCTTTTAAGCTGTTTTGCCAATATGCCTTGCTGCGTGTAAAACCACATCGATTGTGTGTATTTATTATTAGCCAGATAAACTTTCCCTAAAATGTTGTAGGTATTCATTTGCCCAACTCTACTACCCATTTTGGAGTAGTTTTTTAAAACTACATTAAGTAAAATTTGTTCTGCATCGCTAAAACGGCCTAGCTGATAATGCATATTGCTCATTTTAATAAGTGCCTGGCAATAAAGATTAAAGTTTTTAACCGCATTAAATTCGAATGCAGCCTTGCCAAATAAAGTTAAGGCTTCAGTAAATTCACCTTTTTTCTCCAGGCCTTCAGCATCTTCAAAATAGTTATTTCCTTCGGCAAGGTCGTATTTAGACACAGCTATATTAATAGCGCTGCCACCTAATCCGGGTTCCTGATTATCAGACTTATCTATATTTTGTGCGTAAAGATTTAAGGAGGCAAAAAGGCTTAAAAAAGCCATAACCATTTTAGTCATGCAACAAAAATAATACTTTAATTTAATTTTTAGTTAAATACCTGTAAATTAACATCAAAAGCCGCCCAAACCATGTAGGGATGAGAATCGCAGTGGTAAATTTCGCCTTCAGTAGTAATTCCTACCACACCAGCAAAGCCATCGAATGCTTTAAGCTCTTTAAATGACTTATCAGCTGCGTCTTTTAAAGTGAAACCATCGGTAACTCTGGTTACAATTTTTGCAGCTAAAGCGCCACTAACAATATCTTCCCCTACGCCCGTACAAGAAATACCTGCATATTGATTTGCATAATTGCCGGCAACAGTTGCAGAATCGCTCACACGACAAGGAATTTCGAAACCTTTACCGCCTGTAGAAGTTGCCGCAGCAAGATTGCCTTCGCTATCTAAAGCCACGCAACCAACTGTACCTTTATTATTTTGCTGGTTTAATTTTGCTTCATATTCAGATTGGCGTTGTGGTGTAATTGGGTTGAAATATTCAAAACCATTTTTACGTGCAAAATCCTGAGCGCCTTCGCCACTTAAAACTCTGTCATCGTAAGTTAAGAGGTGTCTAGCAATTTCGATGGGGTTTTTAACATCTTCTAAATTAATAACACCACTAAACTTTTCCGTTTTACCATCCATTAAGGCAGCACTTAAGCGCACTTTACCATCACTTTGAATCTGAGAGCCAATGCCTGCATTAAAAAGTTCATTATCCTCTAACAAAGCAACCGTATATACAACAGTTTCTAAAGCCGTGTGGGTTTTTAAATATTCATGACCAAGGGTAACAATATTTGCTAATGCATCTTGCTTGGCTTTTTTTGTCTCCTGATTGGTAGATGACTCACTGAAAAAGCCACCGTGTATAATCAATTTCATTTTATTAGTGTCGAGATGTAAGTATCAAGATTTAGTATCGAGTATCAAGAGTGATTGGCAAATATGCTATCTACCTTATTTATTCAATTTTAAGCTTTTCGCTTTAGTCTTTCCGCTTTTAGCTTAATACTATCCTGCCGGAACAACTTTTGGATGATGAATAATCAAACTATGATCTGTTAAATCATAAACATCGCCATCGCACATTACATGTACAACCATATTTTTGATAGAAACCGGTTGTCCCATTTCAACATCAGTTAAATTTGTATCAGCCATTTGGCGGCCATCTACCAAGATAACCATGCCAGAACCAATGGCTTCCATAACATGACCATCAGAAATAAATAGCCCCGTATCTTCGCCCAAACCGATACCTAAAATACCTGGATTACTTGCCGCAGCATATAACAAACGGCCAATTCTACCACGCTGAACAAAGTGCGTATCAACAATTACATCATCGATAAAACCTAATCCACCAGTAATTTTAACTTCGCCTTTTAGCAAAGCGTCTTTACTGCTTCCCTGGTAAATCATGTTTTTTGAACTTGCGGCAGCTCCTGCCGATGTACCTGCGATAACTACAAGTTCGTTTTTGTACTTTTCTAAAAGGATTTGATGGATTTTTGTCCCGCCAAAAATAGAAGATAAACGCAACTGGTCTCCACCGGTAAAAATAATCACATCAGCAGCCTTTATGCGCTCGCAATTTTCTTCAGAATTCGAATCTTCTCGATTTGCAATATTTAATACACCTACATTATGAACATCTAATTGAGCGTACGCTTTTATATATTCTTCGCCAACCTTTTCAGGCATTAAAGAAGCCGTCGTAATAATTTCGAAACGCGAATCAATATCTTTTATCGATTCTGTAGTAATTCTTTTTAAAATTCCACGTTCAAAAAAATTCATGTTTTCAGGCAATCCGAATTGCGTTTCTGCAAAGCTGCCAGTGTTTATTGCGCCACCTATAATGATGAGTTTACCTTTCGGAACCATTCTCTGTGTATTATTATTGTATCAAAAAAATCAAATATATCAGCTTATGATAAAAAACACGACTTTTTTTGTCAATAATATTCACTTTATTAACATAGGTTGAAATTTTTCTCCTAAAAACTTATGCTCTTAGGGCTGAAAATAAAACAATTATACCAAAAAATTGATTTAGGTATTTGCAGTATCAATTTTCAAAATAAATTTATAATTTACAATCATCAATTTTACAATTCCTAATTGAACTAAATTGGCTATCCCAACCCACTTTTTTAACAAAAAACGACGAAACATTAAATGAAGATATCAAACATACAAGTATTGCGAGGGCCGAATATTTGGTCGATAAGTCGCAAAAAGTTAATCCAAATGCGCTTGGATTTGGAGGATTTAGAACAAAGGCCAACAAATACAATTGAGGGATTTAGCGAGCGTATTGAAAAATTGCTACCTAGTATGTTCACCCATCGTTGCTCGAAAGGTGTTGAAGGCGGTTTTTTTACACGTGTAAAAGAAGGAACATGGATGGGCCATGTTATAGAGCATATTGCTTTAGAAATTCAAACAATCGCCGGAATGGAAACCGGTTTTGGACGTACACGCCAAACTAAAACCGAAGGTATTTACAATGTAGTTTTCAGCTATCTTGAAGAAAAAGTTGGCGTTTATGCGGCAGAAGCGGCTGTAAAAATTGCTCAGGCTTTAATTGATAACCAAGAATACGATCTGGAACATGATATCCGTAGGATGAAAGAAATCCGCGAGTTGGAAGCACTTGGTCCAAGTACAGGTTCTATTGTCCAGGAAGCGGTTAGCAGAAGCATTCCATGGATTAGACTAAATAAAAGTTCTTTAGTGCAGTTGGGTTATGGTAAAAACCAGGTTCGTTTTAGAGCAACCATGACCGAAAAAACAAGCAGTATTGCTGTTGATATTGCGAGTAATAAAGAAGAAACTAAACGTTTATTAACAGAAGCTGCAATTCCTGTAGCATCTGGTGTTACGATTTCTAATATTGATGACTTAGAAGCTTCGGTAGATAAAGTTGGCTTTCCACTAGTTTTTAAGCCGCTTGACGGAAACCACGGCAAAGGCGCAACCATTAACGTTAAAACGATGGAAGTTGCCAGAGAAGCCTTTGAATATGCTAAAACTTATTCACGACGGGTAATTATAGAGAAATTTATTACCGGTTATGATTTTCGTGTTCTGGTAATCGACCATAAAGTTGTTGCTGCAGCGCAACGCGACCCTGCACACGTAAGGGGAAATGGAATACATACGATTCTAGAATTAATTGATAAGGAAAACGAAGATCCACGCCGTGGTTACGGGCATGAAAATGTGCTCACCGAAATCGCCGTTGATAGAGATACTTTAGATTTATTAGCCAAAAAAGAATATACATTAGAAACGATACCTGAAAAAGGGGAAATTGTTTATCTAAAATCTACTGCGAATTTAAGCACCGGAGGAACATCAATAGATGTAACCGATATTGTTCATCCGCAAAATATTTTTATTTGCGAAAGGATTTCAAGAGTAATCGGTTTGGATATTTGCGGTATTGATATCATGGCGCAAAATTTAACGCAACCACTAACAGAAAATGGCGGCGTTGTTTTAGAGGTTAACGCAGCACCAGGTTTCAGAATGCATTTGGCTCCAAGCGAAGGGTTACCAAGAAATGTGGCCGCATCGGTAGTAGATATGCTTTATCCGCAAGGAAGGCTATCACAAATACCAATTATTGCGGTTACGGGTACAAACGGCAAAACAACCACAACCCGTTTAATTGCACATATTATCCGTAGCAATGGAAAACGCGTAGGATTTACCACCAGCGATGGTGTTTATGTGCACAACACCATGCTGATGAAAGGTGATACAACTGGACCAGTAAGTGCTGAGTTTATCCTCAAAGATCCAACTGTAGAATTTGCTGTTTTAGAGACGGCTCGTGGTGGAATTTTGAGAGCTGGTTTAGGTTTTAATGCTTGCGATATTGGTGTAGTAACAAATATCCAGGAAGATCATTTGGGCATTTCTGACATTCATAATCTTGATGACTTAACTAGAGTTAAAGCAGTTGTAATTGGTGCTGTACGCCGTAAAGGATGGGCAGTACTAAATGCAGATAATGGTTATTGCGTTAAAATTGCAAGAGATGCCCGTTGCAATGTTGCTTATTTTAGTATGGATGAAAATAATCCGGTTATTAAAGAGCATTGTAAAAAAGGTGGCATTGCAGCAATTTACGAAAATGGTTTTATTACCATAAAAACCGGTGATTGGAAATTAAGGGTTGATAAAGCGACACACATTCCCTTAACTTTTGGCGGTTCGGTAAACTTTATGATTCAGAATGTGTTGGCAGCAACCTTAGCTACATATTTATGGGGCTATAAACCCGAAGATATTCGTTTATCTCTTGAAACCTTTATCCCTTCGGCGGCGCATACTCCTGGGCGAATGAATATTTTTAGATTTAAAGATTTCAAAGTGCTAGTTGATTTTGCCCACAATCCTGATGGTTTCAATGGTGTAAAATCATACCTACAAAGCGTTGAAGCTACAGAACATGTTGGAATAATTTCTGGAACTGGAGATAGACGAGATGAAGATATTGTTGAAACAGCCAGAATCTCAGCGCAAATGTTCGATAAAATCTACATTTGCCAGGAAAAATATTTGCGTGGTCGCCAACAACAAGAATTGGTAGATTTATTGGTAAAAGGAATCAAAGAGGTAGATCCGAATAAGGAAATTATAATTAATAACAGGAGTACAGAATGTTTGCAAATTGCAATAGAAACTGCAAAAAAAGGTTCTTATTTAACAATTTTAAGTAATACGATTGATAACACCATACAGCGTGTTACCGAACATTTAGATAGAGAACTAGAATCTTAGATTTATCTGCAAAATAGTTTATGGCTTTCTGATTAAAATCGGAAAGCCTTTTTTCGTTTAGGATATCTCAAATCAAAAATTTTTACGTTTTGCAACCCTAATTTTTGCAAAGGCCGAAGTAATAAATCTGTATGCGTGAATGCCCATTCTTCATCGGCAGAAGCATTAGCGAAAAGAAGGCTAAATATCACTACTGTTTTTGCTTTCCAAATCAAAAAAATCACGGTTATAGATATAGGCATCCATTGTAAATACAGCAAATTCTGTAGTGATTCCCCCCAATATGTGGAGAAACTCCACAACTTTAATTTTCTGGCATAGAATTAAAACACTGAAAATAAGATAGTTGAATATAATAATCAGCTTTGGCATTATTATGAAACATTAGCAAGTATTGTTACACATATTAAATTTTAAAATCATACTATGAAAAAGTTCATTTTATCAGCTACATTTTTAGCGTTCGCAGGATTCTCAGCAGTACAGGCAAGTGAAGTAAAAGATTTAAAAACTACTGCAATTGTTGCAGTTCAAGATAGCGTTGTAAAAACTCCAGTTAAATTAGAAGAATTACCTGAGCCAGTTACAACCGCATTAAAATCTGATGCTTACAAAGGTTGGACAGCAACTGAAGCTTGGGCAGCTAAAGAAGGAACAAAAGAATATTACATCATAAATGTTAAAAAAGAAGCAGAAACAGGTTCTTTGAAAATCGACAAAGACGGTAAACCAGTTCAATAATAGTTGCCAAAAAAAAGGCATAATCAACATAAAACACAGCTTTCGGGCGGTGTAAAATTAAATTAGAACCATGAAACTTTTAAAACCAGTTTCAAATTTTAAAAATCAAATATCATGAAAAAATTAATTTTATCAGCTGCGTTCTTAGCATTTGCAGGATTCTCAGCAGTACAAGCGAGCGAAGTTAACCCAATGAAAAATGCTGCAATCCTTGCAGTTCAAGATAGTGTAGTAAAGACTCCGGTTAAATTAGAAGAATTACCTGAGCCAGTTACAACCGCATTAAAATCTGATGCTTACAAAGGTTGGACAGCAACTGAAGCTTGGGCTGCTAAAGAAGGAGCAAAAGAATATTTTATCATCAACGTTAAAAAAGAAGCGGAAACAGGTTCTGTGAAAATTGATAAAGATGGTAAACCAGTTCAATAATCCCTAAAATTACATCTACCTTAATTGAAAAGCCAGTTTTTAACTGGCTTTTCTTATTTTTGTTGTATGGCGAGAATCCTGATTTTAGAAGACGATAAAACATTTGCTCAATTACTTGAAGGTTTTTTAACTAAAAACAAACATGAGGTTACACTCGTAACTCATATCAAACGGTCATTTAAGCTAATCGAAAATCAGGAGTTCGATTTATTTTTAATTGATTATCGCCTGCCAGATGGAATAGGTTTTGAAGTAATTACACACTCCAGAAATCTTGGCCTTTCTACTCCAATTATCATCATGACGAGCTTTAACGATGTGCGTACGGCTGTTAAATCCATGCAAATGGGTGCTTTCGATTACATCACAAAACCCGTAAATCCGGATGAACTTTTGATGGTGATCAAGAATTCTTTAACCAAAAAGGATTCGGAAGATATTAAGGTTGAAACTGCAGAATCAGATTTTATTAAAGGCAAAAGTGCAATTGCGGATAGACTTTATGAACATATAGCTCTTGTTGCACCAACTGACATGTCTGTAATTATTCAGGGGGAAAGCGGAACAGGGAAGGAATTTGCCGCAAGAACGTTGCATCAACAAAGTAAACGAGCTGATAAACCGTTCGTAGCTATTGATTGTGGCGCCTTATCGAAAGATTTGGCAGCCAGCGAATTATTCGGACATATAAAAGGTGCTTTTACTGGCGCTGTAAATGACAAAAAAGGTCAGTTTGAAGCAGCAAATGGTGGAACCTTATTTTTAGATGAGGTTGGAAACCTAAGCTACGAGGTGCAAATTAAATTACTTCGTGCTTTGCAAGAAAGGGTTATTCAACCTTTGGGTAGCACGAAACAAATTGCGGTTGATGTTCGGATTATTACTGCCACAAATGATGATTTGCTGAACAGTATTTCTGGCGGAGAATTTAGAGAAGACTTATACCATCGTTTAAATGAATTTAAGATTCTATTGCCGCCGTTACGAGATAGAGGAACAGACCTGGAATTATTTATTAATCATTTTATACAACTTTCTAACCGCAATTTGGACAGAAATGTTAAAAGTATTTCTGCCGAGGCAAAATCTTTATTATTAAATTATGATTGGCCAGGCAACCTACGCGAATTAAGCAACGTAATTAAACGCATGGTTTTATTAAGTCCGGGAGATATTGCACAGGTAAATGCATTACCTGATGAAATGACCATTGCAGTTAATCAGCAAACCTTACCCGGAAGTTCCTCTGACTTGAAAGCGGTTAACGAACAGAATGAAAAAACCTTAATTGCAGAAACGTTAATCAAAGCCAAACACAACAAATCTAAAGCAGCAAAAATGTTAAACATTGATAGGAAGACGCTTTATGCGAAGATGGAAAGATACGGGATTGAGTAGAATACTCTTCTTAACTAAAAAGGAAAAGGCACAAGAACTTTAAGACAAATATGCTTAGCGTTCTTTGCGAAAAAGCGAATTGTTCTTTGTGGTTAAAATTAAGCTGAATAATCCATTTCTTCCATTAAAGCAATAAGCGCATCTAATTTCTTCAATTGCTGTAAAACTTCTTCCTTATTCTCCTCCGTTATGCCTTGCTCTGCAACCTCTATTTCTAAATTCCTAAAAGCATGAGCTAAAGTTTTCGAACCCATTTGAGCAGTTCTGCCAGCAAGTCGATGGACAATTAACCTTGTTTTATCCTGATTATTTTCTTTCAAATATTGAGTTAATTCCAAAGCATCATCTACACAATCTTGCTTAAAACGATTCAGAATTTTTTCCAGCATCTGTTGATCACCAAAAGTCATCTTTTCTATCGATGAAAAATCGAATTCAGGCGCTTCAACCATAATCTCTGTTTTATCAAAAATAGACAATAAATCTACCGCACGGAAAGGTTTCATAATTAACCCGTCGAAACCTTCACTTAAAACCATTTCCCGCTCTTCAGGCAGAACCTGTGCGGTTATGGCATAAAACTTAATATGCTGAGGCAGCTTTTTCTTTAAGATATGGCAAAGCTCCAAACCATTCATTTCTGGCAAGCGCATATCTACAAGCACATATTTCAATTCATCGAGAGGCGTTTGCTGTAAAATATCAGCAACCTGATTAAAGCTTTTATATGGAATTTTATTCTTTTCGAAAATCATTCCGCAGAGATCGAGTATTAGTTTATCATCATCAATTATCCAAACCATTCCAGGGTTTACAATTGCATAATGTTCTAAATCAAAGGCATCATTTATACGTTCTTCTGTTTCAGTGTACGTTAAATAAATATTGAAAGTTGTGCCAATCCCAGGTTTACTTTTAACATGAATACGGCCGCCCTGTGCCTCGATTAGCGATTTAACAATCGGCAAGCCTAAACCCGTTCCTGTTTGATTAATTATATATTTTTCTGGCGATTCGATTTGCTCAAACTCATTAAATATTTTAGAAATGTCTTTTTCTTCAAAACCAATTCCAGTATCTTTTATCGTAAATTGAAAGTGCAGGTTATCGGCTTGCTTTTTGCATAATACAGCCAAACTAATTTCGCCTTTCAACGTAAATTTTACTGCATTTCCCAAAATATTAAACAAGATTTGTTTCAGTCGAAATGCATCACCTTTAACAAACTCTAGATCACCTAAATCTAAATCAGTTATTAATTTAAGCGACTTTTGCTCAGCCAACGGACGCATTACAGAAGTCACTTCATCTAAAATCTTTCGAATATCAAACACTTGATTATTAAAACTAAATTCACCAGAAATGATTCGGTTATAATCTAAAACTTCGTTAACAATTTGCAGCAAATGAATAGAAGATTGATAAATCGCATCAATATCCTTTTTCTTCGGATTATCTTGTTGTGCAATTAATTCTGCGTAGCCTAAAATAGATTGCAAAGGCGTACGAATTTCATGACTCATATTCGATAAGAAACGTTGCTTGGCTTTCCCATGATATTCAGCCTCATCCTTTGCCGCCTCCAATTCCTTTCTATATTTATTGCTTTTTGTAATGTCGGTTAAAATCAGGTAAAGCAGAATAACGGTAATTAAAAAGAATGCGATAATGATTATTGTAATTTGAGTGATTCCATCATTAACAACCTCTTTTGCCTGTATACCGTTTAAATCTATCTGCGCGACGGCTTGTCCCTCAACTTCCCGCAAAATCTGCAGCATTTGATTGGTTAGAGCATTACTGGCGTTTGACAAATCTGCCTCACGCTTTAAAAACTTTTCACTTTTTTGCCTTTGTTCTTTTTCGATAGATTTTAAGGAGCCAGTCATGCTTTTCATAATGCTGTCTTCCGCTTTTGCATTTAAAGTATCGCGTTTTACCTTAAACTCTTCATTTATGATTTTGTAAACATCGGCCTTCTTTTTACCAAATAGCTTACTCAAAAAACCTCTCGATTTTTCTTCCTCTTCTGGTGCAACGGTAGTGGTAGAAGTGGTAGTTTCAGTCGTTAAAACCGCACTATCCGTTTGTCTGGAACGTGTAGTAACCAATTCATTTAATTTCTGAACTTCATCAGAGAAAGATTTAGTGTTAACTAAAGTCTCGCGAACCTTTAAGTAAGAAATAAATTGTTTATCTCGCTCTATAAGGAGGTTTTTTATAGATTTAATACGTAACAACTGTAAAGAATCACCGGTGTATAACTTTCTTAACGTGTCTAAACTCGAACGTAACTTTCGAGACTCTGCAAGAAAACTATTATTTCCTTGCTTATTAAAGGCTTCATCACGTTGCAGTTGGTCTAGCCTTGCAATTTTATGCGATAAATCGTTCACAATTCTCAATCTATCGTTCGGAGCCGAGATTTCTTCAACCGTATTCAGCATTCGCGTAAAGGCGAATTTGCTTATTCCCCAAGCTAAAAGTAATGCAAAACAGGCAAACAAAAACCCAATAATCACTTTGCTTTTTACTGCCCTGAAAAAACGTTTCTGTATAACGGCCGCCATTAATGTTAGATTGTGTCTTTATTACTTAACGAATTTTTCTACTAAAAAGACATGTAGAACTTTATAATACAATTAGTATGCCCAAAAGGTTTGAAATTTCCTTAATTTTAACTTAGCAAAACTATGAACCGTATCGACCGTCTTTTTGGAATTTTAACCTTACTGCAATCGCGGAAGTACATTACTGCCGAAAAAATTGCAGAACGTTTCGATATGAGCATTCGTACCGTTTACCGGGATATCAAAGCTTTATGCGAACAAGGAATTCCAGTTAGTTTCGAACAAAATAAAGGTTATTTTCTTGTTCAAGGTTACTTTCTGCCACCCATTTCTTTTAATATGGATGAGGCAAATGCCCTCTTGTTGGTGGAAACCTTGGTTAATGGCTTCGCAGATAATTCCATCCGTACGCATTATTCAACTGCCTTAACAAAGGTAAAAGCAGTTTTAAAAACAAATCAGAAAGAGAAACTGGAGCACATGAATCAGCACATCAAATTGCAGGTTCCCGAGCGATTATCATTCAATTATGAATACCTCTCGCTTATTCAAAATGCGATTTCTGAAAAACAAATGATTGAGCTGGATTATAAAAATGCAAAAGAAGAGGTAAGTAAAAGGCAGGTTGAGCCAATAGGATTAATCTTTTATGCCTTTAGCTGGCATTTAATTGCCTGGTGTCATTTCAGAAATCAATACCGCGATTTCAATTTAACCAGAATTATTTGTTTAAAAAATCTTGAAGCGCCATTTTTAAAAACCGAACACATGCCATTAAGCGATTATATGAGCATGCTGCCTGTTAATTTTTAGTTAATTAATCCTAGGTAATTCCAGCATCTTTTAAGCGAAGTAATATTTCTTCAATATCTGCAGAATGCTCACTTTTAAGCTAAATTTCTGTGAGATATACGATTTCATTTGCTATAACTACATAAGTAATTATTCTAACTCCGCCCAATTTCCTTTTGCTAGTACCAGAAATGGCCAATCTGATTTATAAACATTTTGCCCAAGATGAACTCCCAAATTTGGGTTCAATTCTAAATCATCAGTTATTTTTGATAAATCTGACTTTATTCCACGATGTTTTTTTGAAAATTCTTTTAGCAGCTCTTTCGAATTCAAAAACCGTTTTAACCTTTATAACTCATTTAACAAGTCCTTTGCATCTCGAAGTTCTATTTTACCTTCCTGATGAAGTTTGATTTGTTCGAAAGAACTTTTTAATCAGCAATAAATTGCTTTTTCCGATATATTAAGTTGTTTTTTTCTGTTTTAGATTCAGACGCGACTTCAAAATTTAACCCAAAGCATCGAGCACAGCTTTTACAGTCTTTTCAGATTTTTTGTTTTCAATATTTACAGTTAAAGTATTCATTACTAAAATAATACATTTTTTAAATAAAACATTTAAAAAATGATAATTAATTTTTCGCACTGCCATAGGGTTGTCAGTCTGTGCTATTTTCTTTGTATCACCAAAACGAAAAACCATGAGCTTTACAGACTTAATATTGATGGAACTAACTACAATCGAAAAAACAAAACAAAAAAATATGGATATCATTAAAGCATTATTGAAAGAATTTGAATCAGAATTCAACACGACCAAAAAATTTTTAGCACTTGTGCCAGTTGATAAATTTGACTGGGCACCGCACGAAAAAAGTATGAAAATGAAATCTTTGGCAAGTCACATCGCCGAACTTCCAGGTTGGCTAAATTTAGCATTTACCGCCGACGGCTTAGATTTTGCTACTGCACCTTACGAAGAAAAGAAGGTAGAAAGCAATGAAGACTTACTTAAACTTTTAGAAGAAAGTTATGAAAGTGGTAAAGCCGAATTAGAAAAAGCAAGAGTAGAAGATTTTGACAAACAATGGATTCTGCGCAATGGAGACCAAATTTTAGGCGACTTAACTAAATATGAAATGATGAGAATTGCATTTAGTCAAACAACGCACCACAGAGCACAATTGGGTGTTTACTTAAGATTATTGGATATTCCGATTCCGGGTAGTTATGGTCCAAGTGCCGACGACCAAAGTTTTTAAACTTAGCAATGAATTCTCTGTGGTTACAATTTTTACCACAGAGAATATATTGCTTTAATGCCTTTTACTTAATAAAACAATTTATTTCCGTAAAATTGCACAATGAATAACAGCGCTGCAACCCGGTTAAATAAGTTTATCAGCGAAAGCGGATTGTGTTCTCGTCGCGAGGCAGATAGATTTATAGAAAAAGGCAATGTGTTCATCAACGGTAAAAGAGCCAAAATCGGCGACCAGGTATTGGCCGGAGATAGGGTTATGGTTAACGGACACAATATCGAACCAAAAGAAGAAAGTAATTTTATCCTTTTAGCTTTTAATAAACCGGTTGGCATTACCAGTACAACAGAATCGAACGTTCGCGATAACATTGTAGATTATGTAAATCACAGTGAGCGCATCTTTCCAATTGGGCGTTTAGATAAAGATTCTTCTGGCTTAATTTTTTTAACCAACAACGGCGATATCGTTAATAAAATCTTAAGGGCTGGTAATAAGCACGAAAAAGAATATTTAGTTACTGTGAATAAACCCATTACCGAAGATTTCATTTTTGAAATGGGTAATGGCGTACCTATCTTGGGTGTAAATACCCGAAAATGCAAAGTCCGTCAAATTGGTCCATTTGTGTTTAATATTATTTTAATTCAAGGTTTAAACAGGCAAATCCGTAGAATGTGCGAACATTTCGGCTACGAGGTAACCAAGCTGGAACGAACCAGGATTATGAATATAAATCTGAAGGGCATCCCGACAGGTGAGTTTAGAGAACTTAGCGAAGAAGAAATGACTGGCATTATGAAAAGTGTCGAAAAATCATCTTCAGAGGCTACATCTAAACCAAAAAACACGAAGAAAAGAACAAATTCCTGGGAAGAAATTCCAGAATTAAAAAAAGATCAGCCTAAAAAACCATTTAAACCAAACAAACCATCTTCTCCTAAATCCGCTGGTAAAAAAATTGGCTCAAATACTAATGCTAAGTCACCAGGCAAAGGCAGCTCAAGTAATCGTAATACGAAACCAACAAGGGGCAAACCAAGTTCTAAAGGACGAGGAAGATAAGCCAACAAATTGTAAAATTTAGCGCTTTTGTAAAGAGCCTAAACCTTCAACCTTTCTACCTTAAACCTTTTTAAGTATCTTTGTATTAATCGTTCAGTACAAAAGGAGATTACATATGGAAACTTTAATTATGCACCCTGAAACTAAAGAGCAATTGGCCGCTTTAAAAGCAATAGCCAAAGCTTTGAAGGTGCCTTTCCAAAAGAAAGACAAAACAGCGTTAACTGAACGTGAAAAAACCATTAATTTATACGGAATAGAAATGGTTGAAGCTATAGAAAAAGCCGAAGAATCTATAAAGAAAGGTAATGTCAAAACTTTAGACCCCACGAAATCTTTATGGGAAAATATTCAGTAGTTTTAGAAAAAATAGCCGAGAAACAGATAAAATCCCATTTCAAATCAGGTGATAAAGCATCAATAAAAAAAATAAATCAAATTTTCGAAGAACTGAAATCCAACCCATATTCTGGCACCGGAAGCCCTGAGGCTTTAAAATATAGCTTATCGAATTTTTGGTCGAGAAGAATAAACCAAAAAGACAGACTTATTTATAAAGTAGAAGAAAACATTGTTACAGTTTTCATTATTTCTGCCATGGGTCATTACAGTGATAAATAAAATGTTAGAAAAAACAGCAAAAAAGCTCGATATCCGCTCATTAGATTTGCCTCAATTGCAACAGCATTTAACCGCTATGCAACAGCCTGCTTTTAGGGCAAAGCAAATTTATCAGTGGTTATGGGAAAAATCGGCTACTAATTTCGATGAGATGAGCAATCTTTCTAAAGATTTGCGCAAAACATTGGATGAAGCTTTCGTTATTAATGCTGTTCAGGTTAACAATTCTCAATACAGTAACGACCATACCATTAAAAATACTTTCCGTTTGGCCGATGGCAACATCGTTGAAGGTGTGTTAATCCCTTTAGAAGACCGAATGACAGCCTGCGTAAGTTCGCAAGTGGGTTGCAGCCTTACTTGTAAGTTCTGCGCAACAGGCTATATGGACCGGAAAAGAAACCTAAATGCCGATGAAATTTACGACCAGGTTGTATTAATCGATAAACAGGCCAAGCAGAATTACAACAATCCGCTAACCAATATTGTGTATATGGGTATGGGCGAACCGTTGCTAAATTATGCCAATGTATTAAAATCTATCGAACGCATTACAGCGCCGGATGGTTTAAATATGAGCTATAAACGCATCACAGTTTCTACAGCTGGGATTGCTAAAATGATTAAAAAATTAGGTGATGATGGTGCAAAATTCAATCTTGCGCTTTCGTTACATGCGGCTGATGATAAGAAACGTAATGAAATCATGCCAATTAATGAGGCGAATACATTAAAAGCATTAGCCGATGCCTTGAAATACTATTTCGCTAAAACAAAAAATCCGGTAACTTACGAATACATCGTTTTCAATCATTTTAACGATGAGATTTCTGATGCGATAGATCTGGCAAAGTTCTGTAAGCACATTCCTTGTAAAGTAAATTTAATCGAATACAACCCAATTTCTTTTGCCGATTTTACCAATGCCGAGGGCGATAAAATAGATGCATTTGCAAATTATCTGAAATCTCAGGGCATTACCACAAATATTCGTCGTAGCCGAGGTAAAGATATCGACGCCGCTTGTGGTCAACTAGCGGTTAAAGAAGAGGCAAAAGCTTAATTATTCAGCCATATTTTTTTCAGAAAAGCAAAACCAGTTCGACAGTTGTTCTACGGTTCCACTCATTTACATCTTCTGCTTAGCGCCAATGTCATTTAGTTAATGATCTCAGGTGTCGGTCTTAGCAGGATCGCACAAGATAGTATAAAAACTACATAAAAGCTTGCAAATCAAATGACTGCAAGCTTTTTTTTGTTTTAGTAGAAAAACTAAAATACTCACCAATTCCCATATTAGAAGTGTGTAATTCGGTGAGTAATTTAGGCACTAAAAGAACTCACCGAATTATTTATAACCACTTGTTATCAAGTCGTTCAACCATCGGACATCTTGACGTTTCCAGACTGTAAGGCTAATTTTGTTAACCTTAATTCAGTTGATATGAAAACTAATTTTAGCCTGCTTTTTATCTTAAAAAGCAGAAAAACTATCGTGGCGGCCATGTGCCAGTTTATTTAAGAATAACTGTTGGCGGAAAAAGGGCGGGAATGACCAGCGGGCTTGAGTGCGATCTGAAAAGTGGAATGCCAAATCAGGCAGACAGGATGGAAAAAAGGAAGACGTCAAAAGCTTTAATGCTTATCTGGATAATCTCCAGTCCATGACCAACCAGGTCTAAAGGGGCCTTTTTGATACAGACGAAGTTATTACAGCCGAAGGTATCAGTTGCAGATTTGTCGGGCGGGAAGTCCGGAAGCATATGGATGAGCTGTTAGCGATAAAGGGACACCTGCCCCAAATGAAAGAGGATCGGGATCAAACCAGACGAACTATAGTGCTTAGAGGCAGAATTGCATTTCCGTATATACCATAGTGAAAACCCTTGGCAAGTGAAGTGGGCTTTCACAGGCCGAAAATGCGGGAGAATCGACTATCGCAGTTGCGGAAAAAAATCTTAATGATAAAAGAAAGCAACTCCAACGAATACTCTTACTTTCTGTTCTTTTCTCATTTTTTTAGTCTCTGTCTGGTTACTATAAAAGAAAAGTTTAAAAAGCTGATCATCTGGTTACAAAAGAAAAGCATATTAGTCATTTCTTCTCCTTCCGGAGATTCAGCTTCCAAATGCACCCAACCCTTGTGAAGTTCCCATAAATTTGCCCTTGCCTCATGCAATGGGAAGTTGACGAAGAAGTATTCCATTTCAGAATCCGCATTTCCAATTTCTTCATCAGAAAGCCCTGAAGGTTGATAATCGAGTAGTTTTTTAATCTCTTCCATGTCGCTGTTTCTATCTGATTTCAAGTTCATACTGTCTTTTTATTTCGTCTACGTATGGTTCGAAATGCTCCTTATAATAACCCTTAGGGATTTGAATCTTAAAGTTTTTACGACTAAAAAAAAGAACTACCCTAGAATCCGTTTCGCATTCCAAAAGATACCAAACAGTGGGGTTTAAAGACGAACAGATGAAAAACATAGCATTCCTATCTGCGCAAAAATTAAAGATCTTTCCTTTTACCTTGAATCTCAACTTAAGTTCGTAATAATCACCCTTATCACTAAGTAAAAAATTTAAACTCGGTACTTCAACTGAGAATCTGGCAACCTGCATATCCTTTTTCATAGGTCTCTTCTGAATATTTCTCATCCCATAGGTAAACAGGTAATGTGTAAACGGCTCCCTCGATAGCATTGGGAGTGCTTTATTGAATAGTTCAAAAATCTTCCTCTTATTTTTGAAATTGAGATCGTCTATTTCGTGAGAACGTTCATCACTGTCTCCATATTCCCTAAACTGAATCCTTGCAATTTTCTTCATTTCGTAGCAGATACTGTTCAGCTCAATTTGATTTACGGACAGTTCAGATTGTTCAAAACTATCATCTTCTTCGAAAAGAAAACCCGTAAAAGATTTTACAGTCTTATTATCCACATTTAAGGTAAAGCTATACGGTATCAGAAATGGATAATGGTTGGAATGGAACCTGACAGGATCGGTATTTGCAAGGCAATAACCAATAAGGTATTCTTGGTTTAATGTCTTGAAACTATCAGTCACAAGCTCTCTCTCCAATACCTTGCGTTCGGATATGTGCAGGAAATAATCATCTGGCCTGAAAAAACCTTTAAATTCTTTTTTTAGCCTGATATCCACTCCATATCTATCACAGATAACTTCAAGATATTTGGATTTTCCGGTTGCTTCATTGAAGCATTCCGGCCAATAATATTCCTCAAAGTCATGAAATTCATTCCATAACATCGCCCTCAACGTTCGGTAGGCATATCTTCCTAGATAATTTTCATCCGTATCAATATTACAGCTTACCAGTAAATGATCATACTCGACCTTTAGGTAAACTTTTACAGGTGGCTCATTTTCAAGCTTTACCCTAATTGTCAATACCCCTTTTTTAAATGAAAGCACCTTTCTTTCAACCATGTAATATGGTCGGTTCCCAGCTCTAAGTTCTGTGTTTGACTCCAAAACATTTAACCTCAATATGCGGGTGTTCTTCTCAAACGGAAGTTTATAGAACTGGGATTTAGGTTTTCCGGCAAGCATCATTTCATCAGCCATTTCCAGTTTCTCCTTTCGATGCTTCCGCCTCGTCACATTCGGCAGTTAAAAGATTGATCTTCTTGTCGCAAAGATCTTTGGCGAGAATTAAAAAATTATGAACCAGGCTATGAAGTTTATCAGCATCGCCCATCTCGACATTGAAATTGTCCTTATACCTGGCGTGGCTGTAACTATTCATGAGTTTCTCAAAAAGCCTTCTGTTTTCTGGCGTTCCAAGCAAAAGCGCTCTTGGCTGCTCCGAGAAACATGCGCAGATATCCAGTAGCCTGCCCAAATGATGAATATCCGACCTGTAAGCCATAAAAACCCTAATCATCGCAATGCAGGATTGCTCAACAACCTGGTGAAGCATAAAAACGCACACATTGAATCTTTCATTGCTGTAGCATTCTCCTGCTCCGTCCAAAAATCCCTGCGCCATTGGAATCCTATGGTATAGATGCTTACGGGCTTTTTCAAGAGATATCTTTTTATCAAGAATATATTCAGGAAACAGATTCAGCGTACCATCATGACTGTATAGCTGAATGCCGGTATTAAACACAGTTATAAAAAATCTGTTATTACCGGCAATAGCTGTAGCCACGCTCTCCTGGCTATGAACAAGTATCGTAATTTTGCCATGGTTAAAATGTGTATTTACATAGTCTTGAACACCATGCTCGATTCTTGTGGTGCCCTCTATTACCATTAATAGATAATAGTGAAAACTATTGTTGGCCTGTTCGGGCAAGAAAGAAGTAAAAGAATTCTTTGTAGAACTTATTTCACCGAACTTTAAAATTTGCAAGGGCGTGAATCGCTGTGCAAGTTCTCTAACAAAATTGGAGAACGGCTCTTGCCTGTCCTCCAGTGGTTTTAATGACTTCTTTTTCATATCTTTATGATTATTACGAGAACCAATTTCGATCGAAAAAAGCCCGTACCGAACCAATACAGATTGTTTAATACAACTGCAGGGTTGTTTTTAACTGTCGGAATTTTTTAAATATATTTGGCCATGGAAACCTCAGAAAAAACGAACAGAATGCATCTTGGTAGAAAAATAAGCCGTATCAGGGAACTGCGTGGAATGAAACAGGAAGCGCTTGCGACTGAACTTGGGATAAGCCAGCAGGCCATTAGCAAACTGGAACAAAGCGAGGAAATTGAAGAATCTACACTAGAGAAAGTGGCAAAAGCACTGGGCGTAACTGCTGAAGGGATTAAACACTTTACAGAAGAGACAATTTTCAACAACATCAATAATTTTCATGATAACTCAATTCAAAATAATTTCAATCCGATCGAAAAAATAGTTGAATTGTATGAACGCTTGTTGGCGAGTGAAAAAGAAAAAATTGAACTTCTGAAAAAATTGTAGTTGTAAAACATTCCTTGTCGTATTATTTACAAAATATTGCGTTTTCACCTGGTGGCTAATTAGTAAAGCTGTAACTAGATAATGATAGTAAGTCATTTATTGGATAGTGTCAAGTATATAAAAACTTTAACGAGATAATAGTGAATTCAATTTAATTTGTTAAATTACTTGAATACATCCTTGATTTTCTGTAGATACTTCTTCTCCCAAACATAGTTAGGTTCAATAACAGTACCTTCAGCATATTCATTCCCTGCGAAGTCACGGCATCAATTTAGAAAACGGTGCTGCAAAAGTTAGTACCACCGCACTCGCTTTCGCTGAATAATTTTCTCATATTTGATTTATGCGTTCAACATTTGGCCTTTTTCTTTTCTTGTTCATTCTAATTTCTGCCTGCAGAAAGGATGAAGGCATTACCAAGGATCCAAATGCGAAACTGAGTTTCTCCAAGGATAGCCTTTTGTTTGATACCATATTCACATCAATTGGCTCTACAGTTAGAAATCTTAAAATTCTAAATAAAAACAACGATGCTGTAAACATTTCTGAAATTAAACTTGCAGGTGGCAATTCATCCGCCTTCAGCATTAACATTAACGGACAAAACATTTCCACCAAAAACAATTTAATCTTAAATGGTCAGGATTCTTTAAATGTATTTGTTAAGGTTAACATCAATCCAGATGCTAGAAACTTAACCTTTCTGGTTCAGGATTCTATAATTTTAACAACAAATGGCAACCGGCAATCGATTCAGCTTTTAGCTTACGGACAAAATGCAGTTTTTATAAATAATGCAAATATCACCACAAATACAGCTTGGTCAAAAAACCTACCTTACATTATAAATGGTTCAGTAACCGTAAAAAGTGGCGCATCATTAAACATTCAGCCTGGTGCTAAAGTTTATTTCCATAAAGATGCTGTAATGAACATTGAAGGCATTCTAAATGCTTTAGGTACAAGTAACCAGCCCATAGAATTTTGTAGCGACAGATTAGAAACTATTTATAGTGATGAGCCCGGCCAATGGAAAGGCATTTATCTTAAGCCTGGAGGAACTGGAATTATAAAAAATTCAATCATAAAAAATGCTTCGGTTGGTATAACTTCCGACTCTTTATCTACAAACTCTAATCCTAAACTAATTTTAAGCAATAACATAATTAAAAACATGCAAGTTGCTGCCTATATGGGTTATCACACAGAACTGTTGGCTTTTAATAACCTGTTATATAATTGTGGTAATTATTTAATTTATGCCATTGGTGGCGGAAACTACAATCTAAAGCAGAATACATTTGCGGGGTATAATCCTAATTTTCCACGCAAAACTGCAGCATTAGTTTTCTCTGATTATTTATCATCAAAAGCTTTTAACGAACTTCAATTAGATTTAACCAACAACATTATTTGGGGAACTTTAACAAATGAGCTGGATATTCAAAAGAAAAGTATGGCAATTGTTCAAAGTAATTTATCTAACAACCTGATTAAAACAACCAGCACGAACTACAGCTCAAATGGAAATATTATAAATTCAGATCCTTTGTTTGTTTCTCCAAGTTCAGGGACTTTTGTGATTTTAAACGGAAGTCCTGCTTTAAAAAAAGGCATAAACCTGAGTGCTGATGTCTATTTTAATCAATATTTAAATAAAGACTTAGCAAACAAAACAAGACTTTCCCCCTCATCTTTAGGCTGTTACGAAAATTATTAATTTTTTTTATCTTTCACAAAACAAATTATAATTCATTGCGTTTATATATTCGAGAGCGTTAATTTAGATGGTAAGGGTCGATATTTCTTCAAAAGAATATCGGCCCTTTACTTTTTTAGCACGGGATTTTTAATAAATTCTTTATAAAAGCTCAATATCAAAATAGCAACACTATTTACAGTTATTAAACCAGATTGAAGCGGTATATTTTAGGTTTCTTTTTTTTGAGACCAAAAGATTTAGCGGATGAGCTGGACTTAACATTAATAACATTACATGCTTTGCCTTCTAAAACAAAAAGAGCCTTACAAACTAATGTAAAGCTCCTTTTTAACCATACTGGTTAATAGTTATTTATATAGTGGAAAAGCACTTACTAACTTAACAACTTCAGCTTTTACTGCGTTTAAGTTAGCTTCATCTTCCGGATTAGTTAAAACCTGGTCAATTAAATCTACAATTTTTTCCATCTCTGCTTCTTTTAAACCGCGAGTTGTAATCGCTGCTGTCCCAACACGGATACCCGAGGTTACAAATGGAGATTTATCATCGAAAGGAACCATATTTTTGTTCACAGTAATTTCAGCTTTCTCTAAAGCATTTTCAGCCAATTTACCTGTGATGTTTTTATTACGAAGGTCGATTAACATTAAATGGTTATCTGTACCACCAGAAATAATGCCATAACCTTTAGCTACAAAAGCTTTAGCCATAGCCTGTGCGTTAGCGGCAACTTGTTTAATATAAACACCGTATTCATCGCTTAATGCCTCGCCAAAAGCGATTGCTTTTGCTGCAATTATGTGCTCCAACGGCCCGCCCTGAGTTCCTGGAAAAACAGCCATATCTAGCAAATTACTCATCATACGAGGTTCGCCTTTTGGTGTTTTTAAGCCCCAAGGATTTTCAAAATCTTTACCCATCATAATCATACCACCACGAGGACCACGCAAAGTTTTGTGGGTTGTAGTGGTTACAATATGGCAGTGAGGAAGAGGATTTGCCAGTAAACCTTTAGCAATTAAACCTGCCGGGTGAGAAATATCAGCCAAAACCAAAGCACCAACTTTATCGGCAACTGAACGGATAAAAGCATAATCCCACTCACGTGAATAAGCTGAAGCACCGCAAATGATTAATTTAGGTTTTTCTGCTAACGCAACTTCTTCTAATTTTTTATAATCGATTAAACCAGTTTCTCTATCTACACCGTAGAAAAATGGCTGATACAACTTTCCTGAGAAATTTACCGGAGAACCGTGTGTTAAGTGACCTCCATGCGAAAGATCAAAACCTAAAATTTTATCGCCCGGCTGAATAACCGCAAGCATAACCGCAGCGTTAGCCTGTGCACCAGAATGTGGCTGTACGTTAACCCATGCAGCACCAAATAATTCTTTTGCTCTATCGATAGCAATTTGCTCTACAACATCCACAACCTGGCAACCACCATAATAGCGTTTACCTGGTAAGCCTTCTGCATATTTATTGGTTAATACTGAGCCAGCGGCTTCCATAACCTGCTTGCTTACAAAGTTTTCTGATGCAATAAGCTCTAAACCGTGCTCTTGGCGGTCTAATTCCTTATCAATTAGTTCAAAAATTTGGTTATCACGTTTCATCCTTAAAATTAGGTTTGTTATTTTTTTGGCAAAAGTAAGCAATTTGAAGCTAAATGCGGTTGTATTAGGTTGTTGCTTTTACATTAAAATTATTAAAGCCGCTTCCAATGGTTATCTCGACGATTTGCTGTTGCAACATTTCTAAAATAGCCAGAAAATTATACACAAAATGAACTTTGTTTTCCGAATTCTTTAGCACAATCGCAAAATCGATTTGCTTATTGATATCTAATAGATTAGCAATGAAATGTTTTTGTTGCTCGATTGTATAAGGATATTGCACAACAGTATGTTTAACTTCCTGACTACGCAATTCGTACTTTTGCATAGTTCTATGGTAAACTGTAAGTAGTTTATATAAGTCAAGCGATAAAAGTTCATCTTGATGGGTGGAAGATTCGGCAGCTAGCGTTAAATCGCTTTCAATATTACCCCTACGTTCTTGTTGCATTCTGGCATCTTCGAAAACCTTTAGTTCTTCTGCGGCAGATTTAAACTGTTTGTAAGCAATTAGTCTCGCTATTAAATCCTGTTCAGGATTTAGCTCATTACCAGCCTCATCCACCTCAATTCTTGGCAGAAGCATTTTTGATTTTATACGCATCAGCGTTGCTGCCACAAGAATAAACTCACTTGCTACTTCAACATTTAAAGCGAGTAACTGATGAATATAAGCCAGAAAGTCGTTTGTAATTTTGGAAATCTCTATATCCTGAATGTTAAGCTCATCACGTTCGATAAAAAACAACAATAAATCGAAGGGGCCTTCGAAAACAGGAAGTTTAATTTCAAAATTCTCAGTTTGCATCTTTAAAACAAACATAACAAAATTACAAACACAAATTGATTTCGAGATTGTTAAAATGTATGTTATTCAATACTTTATTGTAAATTATCAAACGATTTAACGCATTCATTATCAGTTGCATTTATTGAATGTTTTTTTCATAAATATTAAAACAAAAATACCTTTCTTTGTATCTTGTTTTTTACCCAAAATACCGAATGCAAGTAAAAGCTGGTCCCCTATTATCTAAAATTAACTATCCTGCTGATTTAAAGCAATATAGTGAAGCTGACTTAGAACAAATAAGCCAGGAATTACGTCAATACATTATTGATGTTGTAAGCGTTAATGGTGGCCATTTCGGTTCGAGCTTAGGCGTAGTTGAATTAACAGTTGCCTTACACTATGCTTTAAATACACCTTACGACAGGTTAGTTTGGGATGTTGGACATCAGGCTTATGGGCATAAAATACTAACAGGCCGTCGCGAGCTTTTCCATACAAACCGTATATATAAAGGTATAAGTGGTTTCCCGAAAATAAGTGAAAGTGAATACGATACTTTTGGTGTTGGCCACTCTTCTACTTCTATATCGGCAGCTTTAGGCATGGCGGTTGCCTCGCAAATTAAAGGCGAAACGGATAGGCAGCACGTTGCTGTAATTGGCGATGGTGCAATGACCGCTGGTTTAGCTTTCGAAGGTTTAAACCATGCAGGTATCGAGAATAGCAATGTTTTAGTGATTCTTAATGATAACTGCATGTCAATAGACCCGAATGTCGGCGCATTGAAAGAATATTTAACCAATATTACAACCTCAAAATCCTACAATCGCTTCCGCGATGATATTTCCAACGTATTAGTCGGGCTTTCTAAACTCGGTCCAAATGCACATAAATACGTTAAAAAGATTGAGAAAAGTATAAAAGGAACACTTCTAAAACAAAGTAATTTATTCGAATCTTTAAATTTTAGATATTTTGGTCCGGTAGATGGTCATGATGTTAAACGTTTAGCTGCTATTATTAAAGATTTGAAGGAAATTCCTGGCCCTAAGTTATTGCACTGCATTACTGTAAAAGGAAAGGGTTTTGCACTAGCCGAAAAAGACCAAACGAAATGGCATGCACCTGGCCTTTTTGATAAAATTACCGGTGAGATTAAAAAAAGTATTCCAGATAAACCTCAAGCACCAAAATATCAGGATGTTTTCGGACATACTATGGTAGAACTTGCAGAAGCTAACGATAAAATTGTAGGGATTACCCCTGCAATGCCATCTGGCTCATCATTAAATATTATGATGAAAGCAATGCCAACCCGAGCATTTGATGTTGGTATTGCTGAACAACATGCAGTAACTTTTTCAGCAGGATTAGCTGCGCAAGGATTAGTACCTTTTTGTAATATTTACTCTAGTTTTATGCAGAGGGCTTACGATCAGGTTATACATGATGTAGCCATTCAAAAGCTTAATGTAGTTTTTTGTTTAGATAGAGCAGGTTTAGCTGGCGCTGATGGCGCTACGCATCACGGCGCTTATGATATTGCATATATGCGTTGTATTCCAAACTTAGTGGTTTCATCACCAATGAATGAAGAAGAATTGCGCAACCTGATGTTTACCGCCCAGCAAGAAAATGCAGGTCCTTTTGTTATTCGTTATCCTCGTGGTAATGGCGTTATGCCCGATTGGAAAAGACCTTTCAAAGCATTAGAAATTGGCAAAGGCAGAAAAATATGCGACGGTGAAGAAGTTGCCCTATTAACAATCGGACATGTTGGTAATTTCGCAGTTGAAGCCCGTGCAGAATTAAACAGTGAAGGTATTTACCCCGCACATTACGATTTACGCTTTGTTAAACCTCTGGATGAGCAAATGCTTCATGATGTTTTCTCAAAATATAAACATGTAATTACGGTCGAAGACGGTTCTTTACAAGGTGGAGTAGGTTCTGCTGTATTAGAGTTTATGGCAGATAATGGTTACAGTGCCAATGTAATTCGCTTAGGTATTCCCGATGAGTTTATCGAACATGGCGAGCAAGCCGAACTTTGGGCAGAGTGCGGTTATGATAAAGCATCAATTATTGAAGCCGTTAGAAAAGTCGGTACCAAGCGCACAACAAATACAATGGTAGGGTAATTTCAAAACCATATATAATAAAAAAACGCCATCTGATTTTTAAATAGGATGGCGTTTTCTTTTTGATATTATTATGCTTTAAAAGTCAGTGTATAAATTTCTGAACGAACTTCTCAAACCGAAAGTAATGATACCAGCATTGCTTGTGCCAACAGCGTTACTTTCTCTTCTAAAAATACCACCTAGTTCTAAGCGAAGATTATACTTTGGATTTACAATGTAAGCAACTCTTCCCTCAGCATAATACAAATCTGTCCGCAAGCCCTGAGTAGTATAATTGCCAAATTGTTTAATGGCTTCTGCATAAGGAATACTTAAATTTTTACCATAATCCTGGCCATTTAAATCCAAACCATACTTCGCGTACTGCAATTGACCAGTAAAGTCAAATCGTTTCCAGGAGTAATTAGCAATACCTATTAGCTCTCTAAAATTTGCACCTAATCTATGTGCAAGTGGTTCTGCAAATGAAGTATAATTAACAATTGTTGTCCGACCAGTATAAGTGTAAGGTTTTGCTGTATTATATTCAAGCAAATAATTAAGATTCTCAATCTTAAAAACATCAGCACCTCTTATACCCAATTGCCAGGCATATTTATTACGCGGACTTCCATTGCTGGAAAAGAAATTTTTGGCCTCAAATTCATCAAGAGAGAACTGACCATAAGCTACAATTTCTTTAGATAATTTATATTTAGCAGTTAAACCAATCATCGAATTATCGGGCGAACCACTTGATGCTTCTACCGGACGAAGGAAAATAATAGGATTTGCATAGCCCCAATCAAAGCCTCTTTCATTACCTAAATCATCTGTTTCTCCCCAAATGATAGAATCAAAAAATCCAATTGATAATCTATTGTTAACATTCCAATCTAAATAATGAAAAACGCCGCCTTTTTTACGGTTTCCAGCTTCATAAGATAGCTTTGGAACGCTCGGATCTTGCATTGCAGCCCACAAGGCCATATACTGAACATTGCCTAAATTTCCGGTTAGCTTTAAAAATGGATATGGAGAAGAAACATCAGATAAAAGTACGGAACGATAACCATCACCAATAAAATTCTTATCGTAACCAACAGTAACATTTAAATATTTAATAGGTGTATAAGAAATTAAAGCGGTGGCATACGACCAATCTAAAGATGTTTTACCGGCATTAGTACCATAATCCCTATTATAAGATTGTCCTGGCACTACATTTATGTTTCTTGCATAATCAGTGTAGTACTTAGCAAACTGACCTTGATTTTCAAATCCACTTGTATAAAAAGAGAATTTTTTACCAACCGTACCACCAACTTGGTAGCCACGGGTATTTAACCAGGTATTCTGCTTTCCAGAAAAATCTTTACCAATCTGAAAGTCGGGTAAGAAATCTGCGTAAAATGTATAATCTGGTTTATTAACTTCTATCAAATGCTCATTAAATATTTTTCTGCTTATCCATGAGTGCCTTGTAGAATCGATACCTATACTTAATAATTGTTTTCCATGCTCTACTAATAAACTATCATCAATAAAAAATGGTTTTAGGCTACTGTGAAAGCGAGTTTCGGGGTTATAAACCTCTCTGTTTAACTTTTGATAAAATTGATACGAATAAGGTTGGTACTGTGATTGAGCCTGTAGTTGGTTAACAGCAAAAATTAAAAACAAAAAGGGTAAAAGTTTCTTCATCAACATAGTTTTCTCATTAAAATGATTTCGCAAAGGACGGAAAATAATTTGATTTGCTTTAGAAATCATCGAATTTGTATTTTAGATTTAGGTTTAAGCAATTCAAACTCAGATTTAATTTGCTTTTTTATGCCCTACAAGTACTTGCCAAATGGTTAAAAAGGTAATTTTCAGATCTAGTAGTAAAGACCAGTTTTCCAGATACCAAATATCTGCCTTAACACGTTCTTCCATCGAACCATCCTCTCTGGTTTCTCCTCGTAAACCGTTAACTTGTGCCCACCCGGTAATCCCAGGCAAAAGAAAATGCCTGACCATAAATTGATCGATTAGTGCAGAGTATTCCGCTGTATGTTGTAACATATGAGGACGGGGACCAACAACGGACATTTCTCCCAAAAGAACATTAAAGAATTGAGGCATTTCATCTATGCTTGTTCTACGCATAAACGAACCTATTTTAGTTACCCTCTTATCCATTGGGCTTGCTTGTCTTGTATCAGCTTCGCCATTTACATACATGCTTCTAAATTTCAAACAATAAAAGGAATGATTATCCTTTCCCGATCTTAATTGTTTAAAAAACACAGGTCCTTTTGATTCTAGTTTGATAAGTATAGCCATAATAGGTACCAGCCAGCTCATAACAAAAACAACAATCAATATGGAAAAAACAACATCAAAAATTCGTTTAATAACCTGATTGCTAAAGATTTCCAGTGGCTCAGTTCTCGGGCTTAATACAGGCAAATGCCCGTATAATTGCACCATAACGTTCTTCTTAAAATAATCCTTAACATCTGGCACTAGTTTAAATCTAATCATGGCCTTATCAGCCTGACGCATCAAAATATCAATCTTTTTTAAAGCTCTGTCTGGTAATGCACAATAAATTTCTTTGATATTACTTTCTGTTACGTAATCGATACACTCATCAACCCGACCAATAACATGATTTTGAAGTAGTTTTTCAGGCGCATCATCAAAAAAACCAACAACTTTATAACCCAGATGAGTATTTTTTTCAAGGTGATTTTTCAAATCTAAACCCAAAGGGCCTGCACCAACAATAACAACTTTTTTATAATTAATCAGCTTAGCCCTGCTAGAACGCCTCAATAATAAAAATACGATTTTGCCAAAAATAAAAAGCGGGACAAATATTAGTCCTGTATAAATGAGTAGCCTATATGAAACGCTGAAATCGCGTAGGTAAACAACAAGTAGAAAGATTATCAGACCGAAAAAGAATAGGCTCCACAAAGATTGCTTAATGGTAGGTATAGCATCTTTTACAAACATATCCTGATACAATTTTGTAATTTGAGTTACATTGAACCAAACAAAATTGATAAGCAAAATATGCAAAAAATTAATTCCTCTTCCATCAGACATGCCAAAAGTGCCGTACGCAATCACGTAACCCAGGTAACCAGAAAGATTAACCAGAAGAAGATCTATCAAAATACTTATTGTCTTAAAATAAGTACTATTACTTTCAATCATTAATTAGGTAAAATTTTGCCAAATATAGCAACCCTGCTTTGAATACCGATAATTTGCTTGTTAAACATATAGCTTAAAGGTTTGATAAGCTACATACGCTGCCTTAGAACAAAAAACAAGCCAATCCCGCTTATCAGTAAAAACTTATAAAAGCATATATTATATTTTATTTATTCTAAATTTGCCAAACATCTGTCAAAAAGTTTTGAAACAAGTTTTATCAAGTTTTATTAGTGGTTTACGAGAAACTAAAATTGTTTCCAATTTTTTGAATTTGAGTAGTATTCAAATTTCAAATACGCTGCTTATATTACTTATTTACCCGGTAATCACCCGAATTATCGGCATCGAAGATTTCGGCTTAGTCATGTTGGCGAATACTTTCTCTGGCTTATCAGCCATTGTTATAAATTACGGCACGAACCAATCTGGCGTTAGAGATGTGGCTACAAATAGCAGCCATCATAAAAACCTAAATGCTGTATTTAGCAATACGTTGTGGATAAGAATATTAATTTTTATTGGCTATTGCATTCTTATTTTCTTTTTGCAATGGGCAAACATTAGATATTACACTTATATTTTATTATCAGTTCCAATTGTTCTTGCCGAAGTTTTAAACCCCCTTTTTTTCTTCCTTGGCACAGAAAAATTAAAGCTTTATAACCTTACTAACCTAATTTCTAAAGCGGTGGTAATATTAATGGTAATTTTATTCATTAAAGGTTCCAAAGACTCTGAATGGGTTAACTTTATAATTGGAATGGCTAGTACAGCGGCCTACGCAGCATTGCTGATTTTTTTGGTTACCAAATATAAGTTGACTTTTCATTTCCCACAAAGAAAAGAACTGGCAAAGATTACAATAGATAATTTTTTCCTAACCATTAATAATATTTCCGTTCACTTGCAACAATCGCTGATGATATTTGCGCTGGCAAAATGGGGAAATCCATTATGGCTTGGTGCATATTCTTTATGCGATAAAGTTGTGGGTTCATCCCGTATTTTAATCATTTCAGTATCGAATGCGATATATCCAAAAGCAGCACAACTTTTTAAAGAAGGTACACATATTTGGATTGCTTATAAAAGCAAAATGAAAAAACTAATAGCCTTCATGTTTTTTCTTCTCTCGCTGGGCTTATTTATAATGCCAGGCTTCGTTATACATATCCTATCAGGAGAACATAACGAAACAGCTATAAATTTTTTAAGGATTATGGCATTTGTACCAACCTTGGCTGCATTAAATGTACTTAATGTATTGGATTTGCTTTTAAAAAACGATACACTCTCCATATTCCGTATTGCTTTAATACTGTTAGTAATTTCTGCTTTTACAGCCTGGTTTTTAGTTACTCAAGCTTTACAAAATTGGTTCGGGATTTATACCTTATTAATCGAAGGTAGTGCATTGTTAATGTACGAATACGTAATTCGAAAATCATCAGCCAAAAATGCCTAAGCAAGTAGCTGTTATATTGCTTAATTGGAATACGCCGACACATACAGCGAATTGCATTTCATCGCTTATACAATTTTGCGATCATAATGTATTCGATTTAATAATTGCAGATAATGGCTCTACAGACAATTCATTATCAATATTGCAAAGTAAATTCCCAAAGCATATATACATAGATAACAAAGAGAACTTAGGTTTTGCAGGTGGAAATAACCGGGCGCTTGAATACAGTATAGCTCACAACTACAATTACTCCATTTTGTTAAATAATGATACTGAGGTTGATGAAGATTTCATTACACCAATGCTCAATTATTTGGAAAATCACCAGGCAGTTGTAGCCGTCCAGCCTGCAATTTATTATCTACACAAAAAAGATAAACTTTGGAATGGTGGTTCATTTTTTAATAATTTTTTAGGAGAAACCTATTCCAAAAATCAAAAAAGCAGACAAGCCCTACGTAATCCGGAAAAAGTAGATTGGCTAACTGGTTGTTGTTTTATGGTTAGAAATAACGCACTTAAACAAGCTGGCCTTCTTAATGAGAAGTTTTTCCTTTACTATGAAGATGTTGAACTTTCTTACCGTTTAAAAGCATCATTTGGCGAACTACATTATTTTCCCGCCACAAAAATCTACCACGAAGCTGGTGTTTCTGGTCAGCAAACAAAAAATAAAGAAGGAACACTTAGCCCAATTATACATTACTATCTTTGCAGAAATAAAATTTGGTTTCTACGCAAATATTCGAATCCATTTTTTGCCTTGGTAATATTTTTAAAAAATGCAATTTACTACAGCGCATTATTAAGTTATTTTCTTTTAAGAAAGCGGTTTAAAAAAGCAAAGTATTTGTACTTAGGTATAAAAGAAGGTTTGTTTACACCAAAAAGCAGTATTTGGCCATGATGATAATATTTCCAATAGTTTACCTTTTTGCATTCATTTTGGCAATGTCCGATGTGATTCAGGGTAAAAAAGAAGGATTTATTCTATTCCTGATTTTCGGCTTATCTATTTATGCCACAGTACTTTCTATAACCTTCATGTACGGCTTTAAAAGCTGGATAGTTTATTTGCAGTCGTTCAAAGAGATTTTTGTCTTTGTTATTTTAGGCATGAGCATTTGGAAGCTCAAGGCCAAAATAAAACTACACCTCCTCGATTATTTAATTTGCGCCTTTTTTGCTTACACTTTAATTTATGTTTTCTTACCTATTGGCGAGCAAGGCTTTGTAGACAAAGTAATGGCATTCCGTAGTTTATCTTTCTTTATATTAGTTTACGCTTGCGGAAGATTATATCGCCCGGAAGAAATCTATATTAGCAAGTATTTTCATTATGTTTTGCTGTTATCTATTGCGGCAGCATTAGTGCTAATTACAGAGGTTATGGCAGACCAACACCTGCAAACCAGCACAGGTTACGCAGATTATAACTTCTACCTGTTTAACTTCGAACCTAGCGGAAACTATGGTTTAACCTGGACATTTGAATCGGAAGGCGGTTATAAACGTTTTGCCAGTTTCTTTGCAAACCCACTCGAATTTGCATCTGCAACAATTATCGCAATAGCAGTACTCGGGGCTTTATATACAACAGACGATTATAAATTAAAGCTCGATAATTTTGGCTATTTGGCCTTAGCTGCAACTTTAACCTGTATAATTTTCGCATTCTCAAGGTCTGCATTTATCAGTTACTTTATTCTGGTTTATGCTTATTCTATATTTACAGGCAGAAAATACATTTACCACACCGTTCATGCTGGCGCAGCTATTGTTACCATTTACGTAATTTATTTGCTCACAAAAGAACAAGATCAAAATGATGGTTTACAAATGGTAATCATAAATACCATTAATTTCAGTAATCCATCAAGCGTTGGCCACGTTGTAGAGTGGATTCAAGGTGCGCTTGCAATTGCTTCAAACCCTCTTGGTTTGGGCTTAGGTTCTTCTGGTAGAGTTGCAGGTTCTCTTGGCGAAAATATTGGTGGCGAAAATCAATTTATAATTATTGGTGTTCAGGCGGGTCTTGTTGCATTAATTTTATACTTATCAATCTACGTTACATTTATTAGGGCAGCTATAAAATGGTTTTATCGTTTAGAAGGTAAAGAAAAAAAGATTTGTTTAGCCCTTTTACTTATTAAAGTCGGTTTTATAATACCCTCTTTAACTTCCGAAATCGAATCCTCCTCTTACATCTCTTACTTTACCTGGTTTATTTCAGGCTTATTTGTTAGTGTCATCTCGGTAAAAGTAGCTGTACCAGACGAAAAACCTATAACTGATAAGGAGTTGTTAAATGAGTAAACGATTGGTTATTGGAATTGATGTTCGTGATTTAAAAGTGGCGCAGACAGGTACAAAAACCTATCTGGAAGAACTTTGTAAAGTCTTCAAAAACATGGATGATACTCGATTCAAATTCATTTTTTTTGATAATATCTTTCCCATTTATTCGGGTAGCAACAAAGCTTTAAAATTCTTAGGTCACCTTCGATATCAATTCTGGAAACAAGTTAGTCTTCCTTTAAAAGCCTGGGTAAATGGAACACATATTTTATTTTGCACAGATAATATTGTTCCAATTATACATTTGGGATTTAAAACAGTTCCGGTTTTTCATGATGCCTTCTTTTTTGAAAACCCCGAACATTTTAGCAAAATCTGGCTTAAAATAACTTTGGCAACTGCTATTCCTGCAGCCCGCCGTTCACCTATTGTAATTACCCCAAGTAATTATGCCAAACAGCAAATCCATAAATACACGCAAATTCCATTAGAAAAAATGCCTGTTATTTATGAAGGACCTAAAACATTAAAAGAAGACTCTACGCAAAATAGCTCAATCAAAGGAAACTACATCCTGCATGTTGGGGTGATGAATAAACGAAAAAATATTCCAGCCTTAATTTATGCTTTTAAAAAATTAAGAGATAAAGGATATAAAGCTTTAAAATTAGTTCTGGTTGGTAAAATTGAAGATAAAAAGTTTAGTGATAACAAAGCAGAAATTCAGAATGCAATAGAAGAAACTGGCCTTAAAAACGAGGTGATTCTTACTGGTTATTTATCCGACGACGATTTGGCGGCACTATACAGCAACGCATCATTATATGTATTTCCATCTTTAAACGAAGGCTTTGGAATTCCAATTTTAGAAGCTTTTAAATATAACCTGCCCGTTTTAGTTGCCAATAACACATCCTTACCAGAAATTGGAGGCAATGCCGTTATAACCTTCAATCCTTTTGATGCCGAAGACATTTCCGATAAAATGAAAATGGTTTTGGATAATCCCGAGCTCAGAAAATCATTAATAGAAAAAGGGAAACAAAGATTAGAGGAATTCTCCTGGGAGAAAACGGCCCAATCATTGCTTAAAGAATTTGAACGCATCCGCTAGTTTAATTTTTTGATTAACTTTGGAGGCTTCAAGCTTCTTGTTAAGTAGCTTGCCCCATTACACACTATGATTAACATTACCTGCCCTGTCTGTCTTGAAACTAAAACAAATTCTAATGCTGTTGTTTTCGAAGTTAAAGCAGATTCCGATGAAATTTATCAAATCAGGCAATGCCAAAACTGTAATCATATTTTTACTTATTTCAGCCACGAGGTAGACATAGAGCGCTACTATGATGAAAAAGATTATGCTGTTCAGGATACTAAGGAAAGTATCTTCTTTAAAATTCAAAAAGTTGAATATGGCCAGGTGCTGAATAATATTAAAAAACTGCAGCCATCATCCACCTCCCTTTTAGATTTTGGATCAGGAAAGGGTTTATTTCTTCAATTCGCAAAGCAAAAAGGATATGAAGTTAAAGGCATAGAAAGTTCTTTACCCAGAGCAAACTATGCCAAAAGCCATTTTAATTTAGATATTAAAACCGATTACTATATCTCAGGCGCAGCCTTTGATAAAAAATTCGATATTTTGACACTATTTCATGTTTTAGAACATATCCATCTTTCTGGCAATCTTTTAAACAACCTGATTGATGGTAATTTAAAAGATGAAGGCTTGCTGGTTATAGAAGTACCTAACTTCGATAGCTGGCAATCAAAATGGGCAGGCAATAGATGGCTACATTTAGATGTTCCAAGACATATAAGCCACTTTACACCGAAAATTTTAACTAATTTAATTTCGCAAAGCGGATGTGCGGTTAAAAGCGAGTCCTACTTTTCTTTACACCTTGGTATCGTCGGCATGGTTCAAACCATATTTAGCTGGTTTGGCTATAAAGGATTTTTAATTGCTGATTTAAAGCGTAAAAAAACAATTCAATTAATGATTGGTTTGCTATTCGTTCTACCTGTTGCTATTATTTTAGAATCACTTTCTGCAGTTTTTAAAAAGGGTGGTGTAATTAGGTACTATGCGGTAAAACAACCTAAAGCATGAATATTTTAGTTGCAAACTGGACATGGTTTCCCAGTGGAGGCGATTGGACATACATTGAAAATGTAACAAAGCTCTATGAAAAAAATGGCCATCAGGTTATTCCATTTTCCATGCAGGATGAAAGAAATTTTCCAACGGCTTATCAAAAATATTTTATAAGTAACATTAATTATAAAAACCTTAACCTAAACAAAAAATTAACCGCAGGCTTTAAGGTTCTTTCTAAAAGTATCTATTCCAAAGAAGCGCAGCAATGCCTCGAAAACTTACTCAATACGGTTGATATTCAGTTGGCGCACCTTAATCTGATAAATCACTACATAACGCCTAGCATTCTAAAAATCCTAAAACAAAAAAATATTCCAATAATTTGGACACTGCATGATTATACGGCTATTTGTCCCGAAAGTACTTTTATCAGCAATGATAAAATCTGTGAAGCCTGCAAAGGGGGGAAATTCTACAATGCGATTTTAAATAAATGTAAAAAGAATAGTTTATTGCCAAGTATTGCAGCTTCAGCAGAAAATTATGTGCACCATTTAAATGGATACTATAAAGATGTAGACCACTTTATTTGCCCTTCCGTTTTTTCATACGAAAAGTATAAATCTTTTCATTTTTTTGAAGACAAACTACATCATTTATATCATGGATACGATTTTAATGGAAACATAAATATACAGCCACTTCAAAAAGCTGGTGAAAAATATATTGTTTATGTTGGCCGTTTAGAAAAAATTAAAGGTGTTCATACACTGATAAAAGCGATGAAGGCAAACCCTGGAATTCCATTGAAAATTATTGGATACGGAACTCAGGAAGAGGAATTAAAGAAATTCGTTGCAGAAAATCAATTAACAAACATCGAGTTTACTGGCAAAAAGAGCAAAGAAGAAGTTTGGACATTGATCAATCAGGCGGCGTTTTTAGTTTGTCCTTCAGAGTGGTACGAAGTTTTAGGTTTTACAATAGTGGAAGCAATGTTACTCGGCAAACCCGTAATTGGCTCGAACATTGGTGCCATCCCCGAAACGGTTATAGATAATCAAACTGGCTTACTTTTCAATCCTGGAGATGAAACAGAGCTGGCGAATAAAATAAATAAGTTGTTTAACGATGACGCATTAATTGCTAAATTAGCCGGAAATGCCAGAATACATGCTGATAATTTATTTAACCCGCAAAAGCATTTTGAAGGATTAAAAAAAATAATCCCGGCGTTATAAAAAAAAGTTAATGAGAATTGCAATTATAGGCTCCAGAGGCTACCCTTACGTATATGGTGGCTTCGAAACCTTTGTTAAAGAGTTAAGTGAAAGATTGGTGAAGCAGGATGTTGAAGTTCATATTTATTGTCAAAAAAATCTATTCAAAACTTTCCCAAAACAAGTAAACGGAATTTACCTCCACTATATTCCAACTTTGCCACAAAAATCTTTAAACCAAATCATACATTCATTTTTATCAATTGTACATGCAACATTCAGCAAAGCTGATGTATTGCTTGTTGTAAATCTTGCGGCTGGCCCAATGGGTTGGATACCTAAGATAACAGGAAAAAAAACAATGATAAATGTGGATGGCCTGGAATGGCTTAGACCCAAATGGCAAGGTTTAGGCGTTAAATATTTTTATTGGGCAGCCAAAACAGCTACCAAACTTTACGATAAAATAATTACCGATGCTGAAGGCATGAGGCAGGTTTATCTAAAAGAATTTAATAAAGATTCTACCGTTATTGCATATGGTGCACCCGAATTTAAATCAGCAGAACCACATCTTATCCAACGATTCGATTTAAAGGATGAAGACTATTACCTGATTGTGGGGCGATTAATTCCCGATAATAATGCAGACCTTATAATCAAAGGCTTTTTAGAATCTAACTCTACAAAAAAAATGGTTGTTGTTGGTGATGTACCTTATTCAGATAAGTATGCATCCGACTTAAAAGCAATGCAAAACGAACGCTTAATATTTCTGGGATATGTTAAAAATCAGGAAGAATTAATGGCCTTATACCAAAATGCATTTGCTTACATCCATGGGCATAAATTTGGTGGTACAAACCCTGCGATGTTGAAAGCAATGTCTAACCACTGTGCAATTTTAGCACTAAATACCGTGTTTAATCGCGAAATGCTCAATGATGGAGAATTCGGCCTGTTCTTCGAAGAAAATTCTGCATCTGTAGCACAAGCTTTAGAAACAATGGAAGCAAGGCCAGAAAAAATTCATGCGCTTAAAGAAAAAGTAAGTTCGGGCTTAACTGAGAAATACAATTGGGACCACATCACAAATGCATATAAGCAGGAAATGATAAAATTGCTAAAATAAGTTTTGGCATAAATAATGCTTAACGCAGTTCAATATCCAAACATATTTATTTATCTGTGAGCCCGATATAAATTATTATTCGGATGCGTAATAATTAAATACTTTATATTTGTAGTTAATAAAAATTAAAATTCAATTCATGCGCTTTAAATTTATCTTTTGTGCCTTATTCTTCGGTTTAATACTATCTTTTTCAAACCTATTTGCACAAACTATGCCTGCCGACATCAGTAAAGTGAAAGTTCAGCAGTTATCTGATGCTCAGATATTGGAGATTTCAAAAAAACTCGAAGAATCTGGGCTATCTGAAGCCGACGCCACAAAAATGCTAGTTGCAAGAGGCATGGATCCAGCCGAAGTAGATAAATATAAAGAAAGATTGGAAGATCTAAAATCTGGCGGCAAAACCGCTAAAAATGCACCCGTTGCAGCTCCTGCTACAAAACCTCAGGCGTCAACAAGAGACACGACAAGGTTCTCAGATCCGAAACCAGTTAAAAAAAGCAGCCCAATATATGGATACGAATTCTTTAGTAATCCAAACTTAAAATTTGAACCCAATATTCGAATCGCAACACCAAAAAGCTACGTTTTAGGACCTGATGATGAATTAACCATCATGCTAACCGGCATTAATGAAAGTACAACTAATGCAAAAGTAAGCCCCGAAGGAACAGTAAAAATCCCGTATGCAGGCTTAGTTTATGTTAACGGACTTAGCATTGAGCAGGCAACTGCTCAGATTAAATCGAAGATGGTTAAAGCATACCCTGCTTTATCATCTGGGCAAACCAAATTAACCGTTAATTTGGGCACAGTTAGAAGCATACGGGTAACCATTATAGGCGATGTTGCTACGCCAGGAACTTATACAGTTTCTTCACTAGCTACATTGTTTAATGCTTTGTACCAGAGTGGTGGACCAACATATCGAGGTTCTTTAAGAAAAATCGAATTGATAAGAAATAATAGAGTCGTTCAGGTTGTAGATTTATATAATTTCCTTCAAAAAGGTATTCAAACGGATAATGTTAGCTTACGCGATCAGGATGTTATCAGAATACCGGTCTACACAACACGTGTTGCAGTAGATGGCTCGGTTAAGAGGCCTGGCGCATACGAATTGAAACCTTCAGAGACGTTAAGCGATTTAATAACCTATGCAGGTGGCTTTAGCGATTTAGCCTACAAAGGCATTGCAAAAGTTACACAGGTTGGAGAAAAAGAAAGAAGCGTTAAAGACATTTCTGCAGATATGTTCGATCGGTACACCCTTAAAAATGCCGATTCTGTTTATTTTGGAGCAATATTAGAGCGCTTTGCCAATAGAGTAGTTATCGAAGGTGCTGTTTACAGACCCGGTACATTTGAATTATTTCAGGGTGCCAGCTTAAAGTCATTAATCAATAAAGCCGACGGTTTAAGAGAAGATGCGGTTTTAGGTAATGGTTATATAAAAAGAATCAAACCAGATTTAGAGAAAGAAATGATTTCTTTTAACCTGGGTAATATCATGTCAGGAAAAGATCAGGACATCTCCTTGGTTAGAGAGGATTCTATTTTTGTGATGTCTACAAAAGATTTAAGAGATGAGACATCGATAAGTATTGGTGGCTATGTAAGAGCACCTGGCTCTTTTCAATACAGAAGAGGTATGAGCGTTTCGGATGTAATTGCTATGGCAAAAGGATTTCAAACTGATGCCGCTAACCACAGAATCGAGATTTCGCGATTGGTTAAAGATGTAACAGATACGCTTTCGAATAAACTGGTAGATATTATTACAATAAACCTCGATTCTGCTTTAACAAGTTCAACGGGTAATTTCCTTTTAGAACCCCTTGATTATATTTATGTTCCAAGATTAGTTAATTACCGTTCACTGGGCAACGTTAAAATACGTGGTGAAGTCTTATTCCCTGGCGATTATGCGCAGCAGAGAAGAGATGAAACAGGTCTTGAATTTATAAAACGTGCTGGCGGGGTTACCCCTATGGGCTCTTTGGCCAATACCCAGGTTTACAGAGACGGACTAAGGGTTGATATGGATTTAACCGGGATGAAAAAAAGACAAGCAAAGGATGCAATGGTATTAATGCCAGGCGACAGCCTTTTTATACCAAAGAATATCCCTTTAGTAGAAGTTTCAGGCTCGGTTAATAACCCGCAATTGCTGCGTTATGCTAATTCTAACTTTAAATATTACGTAGATGCAGCTGGAGGAATTACGGAAAATGCACGTTTAAAAGGCGCTTATATCAAATATGCTAACGGAATCAATGCCCCGGTTAAAACATTTCTGTTCATAAAAAACTATCCTAAAGTTACTCCCGGGAGCCAAATTATAGTGCCCGAAAAAAATGGAAAAAATAAGTTAGGCTTTGCAGAAATTACAACAATCGCTTCTGCACTTACAGGAATTGTTAGTTTAATAGCCATTCTATTTAAATAAACCTATGCAGTCTGCCGGGAATAAAACAAAATATACAAATGTAGAAGAGGAGTTTTCTTTTGCAAAAATGATTGACTCAAGAAAGAATGACCTGGCTTATCTTTGGAAATTTAAAATCAAGATCCTGATTGTTGGTTTACTTGGTGGTGGATTAGGAATTTTATTAGCCTACTTATGGCCGGTTACTTATACGGCTAAATTAACATTTGTGGTAGAAGAAGGGAAGTCTGGTGGCGGTGGTATATTGTCTTCTCTGGCAGGACAAATGGGCTTAGATATTGGTGGTTTGGCCGGAGGCACAAGCGGTATTTTGGCCGGAGATAATGTGTTGCAATTATTAACCAGTCAGAAAATGGTAAAGCAAACCATTTTGACCCCATTAGATAGCGGCACATACACTTTAGCTGATAAATATGCCGATGCCTATAAGTTAAAGGAGGATTGGAAAAATTTAAAAGCAAATCCAAAAAAGGAAACGGTCATGTTTCCAAGAGACACTAAAAACTATACTCGTTTACAAGATAGTTTGCTACACCAGATAATCGAAAAAATGACAGAGAAAGAACTCTCCGTTAGTAAACCAGATAAAAAGCTTGGCTTTTTTGCATTAACAGCAACAATGAAAAACGAACAGCTGGCCAGTTTAGTTTGTAAGCGATTAATTGATGAAGCAACCGAATTTTATATTCAAACCAAAACAAAAAGATTAAGAACGAATGTAGATAGGCTTCAAAGTCGTTCTGATAGTATTGGCAGATTACTAAACAGAAAAACCTATGCTGCTGCGGGCGCAAATGCAGTGATGTTAGATGCTAATCCAGCTTTTGCAACCTTAGGCGTCGGCGCCGAACTTCAAGAGCGTGACAAGCGTGTATTGCAAACCATTTATTCAGAAATTATTAAAAATCTGGAAGTAAGCCGGACAATGCTTATGCAAGAAACGCCTACTTTTCAAATTGTTGATGAACCTGAAATGCCGCTAAAGAAAAACAGAATGCGTTATGCTACTGGTATCGCCATTGGCGGATTACTCACTGGTGCTTTCTTTTGCCTTTTCTTAATTATCCGCAGAAAGGATTAAGATTTAAAAACAATTATCATCCTGAGGAACAGTTTATTTCATAAAAATCAATATGGAATAACATTTAAACTTCTGCAAGGTACAATTCTCCCATTTCAGAGGGGTGTCCGCAGGACGGGGTGTTTATTATCCTTGACCGAAAGGCCTTTTTCTTTGACAACAAAAGAAACAAAACCACGAAGTACGCATGATTATGTTCTGTGAAGACACAGACCATGGAGCGACTTAGATTTTAGATGGTTAAAAATATCAGTTTGTATAACATCAATGATAGCGGAGTCGAA
>NZ_JBHSBY010000143.1:0-123155 GCF_042650905.1 Pedobacter jamesrossensis
AAATATCAAATGACATAAAAAAAATAAAGCGGATGAAGAGTTCAGAACTCATTCATCCGCTTTGCAAAAACAAACTATTTTAAGTCCACTTTTTCAGTGCCCTCTAATTTTCGAGGTATCTGTATGCATATCACCGCCAAGCATTGTCCATTTGTTTACAATATTATCTTCTATCATTAACAAAGCTGTTAATATCGGTATGTGCGACATAACTAAAACGGGCATCTCAGGGTTGGTAGATTTAAGTTCTGATTCAAGCCAGTTAAATTGCTCATCACCTAATTTACCTATATACCAAGTGTTGTCAATATCAAGATGTACGCTATCTAAAACAATAAATTTCCAGCCATTTTGCGTAAAACTGTAATAAGGTTTAGCTAAGGATAACTTGTCCATCGAATATTTTTTCCCATAGAAAGTATCGGCTTTACTCTCTTCGTTCCACCAGATATCATGATTACCTAAACAATAACGAACAGGCAAACTACACTCGCCTTTCATCGTATTATTTAATAACTGCCATTGCTTATCTATCGTCGAAATGTTTTCTTTGTTCATATCGAAAACCACGTCTCCACCATTTAATACTAAATCAACCTTAGGATTTTGCTCTTGAACATGATGAAGGCATTTCGCAAATTTTGCTGGCGCACCTAACTCATTTTTCAAATGAACATCTGTAATATGTGCTATTCTTAAAACTGGTTTTTGGTTTTCTTCAATAAAGCCTAAACTAACAGAAGGAAGCAAAAATAAGCCTCCAATATTTCTTAATGCGGTTCTTCTTTCCATGTATAATTTAATCAGACAGAATTATTGATGCCGACCAAAATTAGTTTTACAATATTAAAAGGAAGTTAAATCTTAAAATCGACGCTCAAAATCAACAATAACAAATCGTTTCATAACCGTTATCTAATTGTTAAAATAAACATCATCAATATAAAAACAGTATTTTTGATTATAGACAAAAAAGATATGAAACAAGGCTTATTAATAGATATGGATGGCGTAATTTACAGTGGTGAAGAATTAATCTTCGGTGCTGATAAATTTATTAAGAAACTTATAGACGAAGATATACCTTTCGCATTTATGACTAATAACAGTCAGCGAACGGCGTTGGAGGTTGTTAGAAAGCTTAAAGGTTTGGGAATAAAAGTAGAAGAGAGCCATGTTTACACAAGTGCAATGGCTACAGGAAAATTTCTTGCAGACCAAAGTCCTAACGGAACAGCTTACGTACTTGGCGAAGGTGGTTTGTTAAGTAGTCTCCACGCTCATGGCATAACACTGGTAAATACAGACCCGGAGTTTGTTGTATTAGGAGAAGGCAGGAATTTCACATTAGAAATGGTTCAGAGAGCTGTTGACATGATTTTGGCAGGTGCTAAATTCATTACCACTAATCGCGATCCATCGCCTAAAAAACCTGGATGGAATAATTTAGGTATAGCTGCAACAACGGCTATGATTGAAGAAGCAACGGGCAGAAAAGCTTTTGTAACAGGCAAACCTAGCCCGGTAATGATGCGCTCTGCAAGAAAATTCCTTGGTTTAGAAACAAGCGAAACAACGGTAATTGGCGACACCATGGAAACTGATATTCAGGGAGGGGTACAAATGGGTTATAAAACAATATTGGTTCTTTCAGGAATTTCTACAAAAGACACGCTTGGCCATTATGCTTTCAAACCCGATATGATATCAAGCTCTGTTGATGAAATTAAGTTCCCATTAACCTGGTGGGATTCAAAATAAGATATTAAAAAGAATAAAGGGCGGTCAGAATCACCAGCACCGCCCCGTCCGTTTTGCATCCGGCCAGATAGAACATATTAAAAGACACAGCATTTTATTAAAAGTTGCATTTAAAATCGTCACCCTATTTTCAAACATTAGTTTTACCATTATAATAAACAGAGTTATTAACCAATTTAGGTTACTTTTCTTTAAAATAACGATATATAGAAAGTTACAACGCCATAAAAATAAAACAAATAACTGATTTACAAATACTTAAACAACGGCACATAACTTGTAATATTCATAGTGAATATGATGACAAAGTTATGAAGCTAGATAATTTATAATTAATACTAATTCATCACTTTTACATCGTGCAAACTTAATTTCAATAATTAATTTATCACTAAAATCTCAAAGCTATGAGTACTATTAAAGTAAAAGACGGAACCGAAATTTATTACAAAGATTGGGGAACAGGGCAACCAATTGTTTTTCACCACGGATGGCCATTATCTGGTGATGATTGGGATACACAAATGATGTTCTTCTTACAACAGGGCTACCGAGTAATTGCACATGATCGTCGTGGCCATGGCAGATCCAGCCAAACATCTGAAGGGCATGACATAGATACTTATGCAGCTGATGTTGCAGAACTTACAGCAGCATTAGATCTTAAAGATGCAATACACATCGGTCACTCAACTGGCGGCGGTGAGGCAATTCGTTATGTTGCAAAATATGGTAAAGGTAGAGTTGCAAAGGCCGTTTTAATTAGTTCGATAACCCCTATTATGATTCAGAATGAGAGCAACCCAGAGGGCGTTCCATTATCTGTCTTCGACGAAATTCGTTTAGGTACTGGATTTAACAGAGCACAATATTTTTGGGATTTTCCAACAGGATTTTATGGCTACAACCTGGATGGCGCTGTTGCATCAGAAGGCGTAAAATACAAATGGTGGCGCCAAGGTATGATGGGGTCTGTTAAAGCTCATTATGACGGAATAAAAGCTTTCTCAGAAACTGATTTAACCGAAGATCTTAAAAGTGTTGAAATTCCGGTACTCGTAATGCATGGCGAAGCTGATCAGGTTGTACCCTATAAACAAGCTCCTAAAGCAGCTGCGTTACTTAAAAATGGAAAACTAATTTCTTATCCTGGTTTCCCACATGGAATGCCTGTAACAGAAGCAGAAACAATTAATAAAGACATTTTAGCATTTATTAAATCTTAAAATTAAATACAAAACGAAAAAGATGAGTTTTTAAATAGCTCATCTTTTTTTGTAAAAGAAACTAATTTTTAAAGTCTACAAAGATTATTAGTCTAAATAACGGCGTAATATCCCATATTGCCATTTATAATTTAAATTTTAAGTAAAAAAACGAAAACTTACCAATCTCGATTTACGAATAAGCCCTTATATAAATGTTAATGCTTAAATTGCATTATTAACATCCCTACCTTTATGAAAGAAATTGCCGATATCCTCAAGGCTTACCAAAAAGCAACAAAAGAACACAAAAAGATGGCTCTTGCTACTGTGGTTAAAGTCGAAGGTTCATCTTACAGAAGGCCTGGTGCAAGAATGCTTATTACAGAAGACGGGCAATTAACTGGCGCAATAAGTGGAGGATGTTTGGAAGGAGGTGCTTTGCGAAAAGCACTTTCTGCAATCCATCAACAGGAGAATAAATTGATTACATACGATACGACAGATGAAGATGATGCAAAATTTGGTATTCAACTTGGTTGCAATGGTATTGTATACATTCTTTTCGAGCCAATTAAAACTAACGACATTTTAAATCCAATAGAACTATTACAGGCGGCAAATCAACGTAGAGAAAATTGTGTGATTGCTACACTTTTTTCTTTAAATAGCAAAAACCAACCTGGTTCGCTAATGTTATTTCGGGAAAAGGATTATTTAGATAAACTTCCAGAAGAAATTTCCGGAGCGTTAAAAAATGATGCATTTGATGCCTTAAAACTTAAAACATCAAAATTCGAAACTTATTCAATTGATAACACAGAAGTTGAAGCTTTTCTAGAATTTATTCCACCGCCTATCCAATTAATTATTGCCGGTGCTGGAAATGATGCGCAACCACTGGCCGAAATGGCAAATATTTTAGGTTGGGAAGTTGTAATAGCAGATGGTCGCCAAACTCACAGTACGCTACAAAGGTTTCCCAATGCAAAGCAAATTATAATTTCAAAACCAGATGGAATTTTATCAAAAGTAAAAATCGACGAACAAACTGCTTTTGTTTTAATGACCCATAATTACAATTACGATCGAGAGTTTTTAAATATCCTCCTCAATACAAATGCAGCATATATAGGTACTTTGGGGCCTAAAAAAAAGCTGATTAAAATGCTCGAAGAATTGGGTGTAAATAATTCCATCAATGAGGAAAGGGTTCACGGACCAATTGGACTTGATATCGGTGCTGAAACGGCAGAAGAGATTGCCATTTCAATTATTGCAGAGATTAAAACTGTTTTTTCGGGAGGTTCTGCTATAAAACTTCGAGAAAAAAAAGAGTCAATTCATTTTACAAATTAAAAAATGGATAATGAGTACAGGCATCATAATTTTGGCAGCAGGAAACTCCAGCAGATTAGGCAGCCCAAAACAACTACTCCACTATGAAGGGAAAACACTTTTAGAAAGAGTTAGTTTTGAGGCCATTAAAACCTTGTTTAAACCTATTGTTGTTGTTCTTGGGGCTTATGCAGAGGAAATAGGAATGGAACACAAGCATGCGAACATCAGCTATACCTTTAATAAAAATTGGCAAAGTGGAATGGCATCTAGTATAGCTAAGGGTTTATCAACTGTATTAAGCTTACAAAAAAATATTGAAAATGTAATCATAACCGTTTCTGACCAGGTTTTTGTAAGTACAGAAATTTTTCAAACCCTTGTTAAAAAACATAATAACACAAGTAAGGGTATTATTGCTTGTCGTTATGAAAAAACAAATGGTACACCAACCTTATTTAATAAAAAATATTTCGAACAACTTTTATCTTTGAGTGGAACAACAGGAGCAAAAAAAATACTGATTGAAAACGAAGATGATATGACAACAATTCCTTTTGAAAAGGGTTATATTGATGTAGATACAAGGAACGATTACAATAATTTAATAAACAATAAATGATAACAGATTCTTTCGGCAGAGTACATGATTATTTGCGAATATCTTTAACAGATAATTGCAATTTCCGCTGCTTTTATTGTATGCCGGAAGAAGATTACGACTTTACGCCTGCATCTAGATTAATGCAGCCAAACGAAATTTTAGAACTTGCAAGACTTTTTGTAGAGCAGGGTGTTAAAAAAATCAGATTAACAGGTGGCGAACCACTTGTACGTAAAGATGCAGGTCAGATTATTTCTTCGTTAGGTAAACTTCCTGTAGAATTGGTTATTACCACAAACGGAACTAGAATAGCTGAAATGCTACCTGCTTTACTTGAGGCAGGAATTAAAACCATTAACATAAGTTTAGATACGCTTCAACCAGAAAAGTTCTTCCTGATTACCCGAAGAGATGTTTTTCATCAGGTTCGTAGTAACATAGAATTGCTGCTTCAAAATAAAATTGAGGTAAAAATTAATATGGTGGTGATGAAAGGGCTTAACGATGCTGAAATAAAAGATTTCATCGATTGGACTAAACACAATCCTATTCAAATCAGGTTTATAGAATTTATGCCCTTTAGTGGTAATAAATGGACCAGCAATAAAATGTTTTCCCTTGATGAAATTTTAGCTGTTGTAGAAAAAGATTTCGCTGTATTGCCAGTTAAAGGTGAACCTAACGACACTTCGAAAAGATTTATGATTCCTGGTCACGAGGGTTCTTTTGCTATTATTAGTACAATGACAGCTCCATTTTGCAGCACTTGTAATCGAATGCGTTTAACAGCTGATGGAAAGTTAAAAAACTGTTTATTTTCTGATGGAGAAACAGATTTACTTACCGCATTGCGTAATAATGAAGATGTTCTTCCACTAATAAAATCATCCATTTGGAGCAAAAAAAAGGAACTTGGTGGTCAATTGCTTACTCATTTCGAAAAACTCGATGCAAGCACCATCAATAACAGAAGTATGATAACAATTGGAGGATAAGCGGGCATGATAAGCGTTGAGCAAGCAAAAAAGCTGATTAAAGAACATACAATTGCATTAGCCCCTGTTAAATTAAAACTACAGGATGCTTCAGAACATACTTTGGCTGCAGATATTTATGCCAATTTCGATATTCCGGCTTTTCGACAATCATCAATGGATGGTTATGCGATTATGTTTGATGATAAAGAAGTAGAACTAGAACTGATTGGTGAAATGGCTGCCGGAACCGGACATTCTATTACAATACAAAAAGGCCAAACGAGTCGTATTTTTACCGGAGCACCTCTTCCTGAAGGTGCTGATGCGGTTGTAATGCAAGAAAAAATTATACAAACAGATAATAAAATCACCATTCGAGATGAGAAACTTAGCGTTGGTTTAAATGTTCGAGAAAAAGGTTCTGAAATTAAATCTGGAGCATTAGCCATAGAAAAAGATGCGCTGCTTAGTCCGGCGGCAATTGGTTTTCTTGCTGGAATAGGCGTAACAGAGGTTGAAGTTTATCCAATGCCCAGGGTTTCTATTATCATTACAGGCAATGAACTTCAGCAACCAGGATTAGCATTAAATTTCGGACAGGTTTACGAGTCGAATTCTTACTCATTATCAGCTGCATTGAAAAAAGAGGGCGTTTACAATATCGAAATTTTAACTGCTGAAGATAATTTAGAAACATTAACAAAGGTAATTGAATCTGCTTTGCAAAATAGCGACCTGGTTTTACTCAACGGTGGTGTAAGTGTTGGCGATTACGATTTCGTAACCAAAGCTGCAAATGCTTGTGGGATAGAACAAATATTTCATAAAGTAAAACAAAAACCGGGCAAACCACTTTTCTTTGGTAAAAAAAATAATCAACTGGTTTTTGGCTTGCCTGGAAACCCATCATCAGTATTAAGTTGTTATTACAACTATGTACTTCCAGCACTGAAAATGTTATCGAACAAAGAAAACAGTGTAGTTGAGGTAAACGCAGAACTAACACACAATTATAAAAAACCTACTGGTTTAACTCACTTTTTAAAAGGACAATTTGCTAACGGCAAAGCAACCCCACTTAATGCCCAAGAATCTTATCGATTAAGTTCTTTTGCACAGGCAAACTGTCTAATTTGTTTAAATGAAGAGCAAGAAATTTTTAATGCAGGCGGGGCTGTAAAAGTTTTATTATTACCAAATTAGATGATGCAAGAAAGCTTTATACTCTTTTATTGTCTGCTTTTTATAGTGGCCTTCTTATATGCTTCAGTTGGTCATGGAGGGGCAAGTGGCTACTTAGCACTTATGGCAATATTTGCGATATCGCCAACCATTATGAAGCCAACGGCTCTGCTTTTAAACCTATTTGTTTCATCTACATCATTTATTCAGTTTTACAGAGGAGGTCATTTTAAATGGAAAATTTTCTGGCCTTTTGCACTGACATCAATACCACTTTCATTTGTTGGGGGTACAATGGCGATAGAAAGTTCCATTTATAAGAAAATTTTAGGGGCCTTACTGCTCATCCCGGTTATCAGGTTTTTCTTCTTTAATAATACCGACCCAAGGGATTTTAAACCAACTAACATTCCGCTTTCTTTGCTTATTGGTGGCGTTATCGGTTTCCTTTCAGGTATGATTGGAATAGGCGGCGGTATTATCCTCTCTCCTGTTTTATTACTATTAAAATGGACCGACCAAAAACAAACCGCTGCGATTAGTGCAGCTTTTATTTTTGTAAATTCTGTTGCAGGTTTAGGCGGACAACTTGTAAAAGGCTTTGAGTTCAACAGCCACATGCTTGCTTACGTAGGAATTGCTTTTATTGGGGGAATTTGCGGTGCTTATTTTGGTGCACTAAAGTTTCCGCAAACTGTGTTAAAAAACGTACTGGCTTGCGTACTGGCTTTAGCAGCCTACAAATTATTATTTACTCATGCATAAGGTTTAATCATATGGAAATCGAAATCATAAGTTTTGGAAAAGTTTCAGAATTCATCAGCAATCAGAAGATTGATATTCAAGATATAGTTAATACAGATGGACTAAAATTATATCTGGAAAAATCATTCCCTAGTTTGACCACAATGAAATACAAACTAGCTTTAAACAAAAATCTGGTTCAGGATAATACAGAAATTAGAGATAAAGATACAATTGCCATTATGCCACCATTTTCAGGAGGATAAAATAACTTCACATGCGCTTAAGAGCATAGATTTGAAGAAAGAATGAATTCTTCATAAAAAACTCGTCAATGACGACATAAATAAAGTTTTTAAAAAAGAAAGTCTTGCAATAAAATGCATAGTTTCAACTAACTAATATGAATAGAGAGCGATATCAGAGGCAAATAATTTTAGCAGGATTTGGCGAAGAAGCACAGCAACGCTTAAATCGGGCAAAAGTTTTGGTTATTGGCGCAGGTGGACTTGGCTGTCCGGCATTGCAATATTTAGTTGCTGCCGGTGTTGGTTCTATTGGTATTGCCGACCATGATATTGTAGAGCTATCGAATTTGCAAAGACAAGTTTTATACGGATTAGCAGATTTAGGAGAATTAAAAGTAAATGCAGCAGCAAAACAACTCCAACACATGAACCCTGAGGTCGAACTTGTCCTCCATCCTACTGCAATTAATAAAAAAAACATCCTCCAAACCTTAAAAAACTATGATATAATTTTCGACGGAACTGATAATTTTGAATCTAGATATTTAATAAATGACGCCTGTGTCCTACTCAAAAAGCCATTAGTATTTGCAGCAGTTTCAGGATTCGAAGGTCAATTAGCGGTATTTAATGTTTTGGATAAAAAAGGAATTATCACAAACTATCGTGATTTGTTTCCGATTCAGCCAGAAGCAAAAGAAATTCCAAACTGTGCAGAAAATGGTATTATCGGTGTTATTCCGGGTATAATTGGTACAATGGCGGCAGGAGAAATTATTAAATTGATCACAGGAATTGGAGAAACTTTATCAAATAAACTACTTCATTACAATATGCTCAACCAGGGGCAATACCAAATAAACATAAGCCCTTCTAGTGCTTATAAACCAATAAAAAGTGAAATTGATTTAATGAAAAAAGATTACAAAATACATAATAATGGTTATTTAGAAATTGATGTAGAGGAAATGACGAAACTTAGCGAGCATGATTCAACTTTAATTGTTGATGTTCGCGAAAGGCATGAATTCCCAAAACTTAATACCAATATATATAAACAAGCTCCAATGTCGGAGTTTGATGATTTCATTCAATCAAACATTAGCCAGCGTACTATTATTTTGCTTTGCCAGCATGGCATTAGAAGTATTGCAGCAGCCGAGTTGTTGCATCAAAAATATGGCGAATCTAAAAAAATATACAGTTTAAAAGGCGGCATTTCAAAATGGAGAAATCATTTTCTAACAACCTAGTATGAGCGAAAAGAAAATTAAAAACATATTTATAAATGGCGCAATAGATCCGGTATTTATTGCCAAAAGCATTGCTAACCACAATTCTAAAACCGATATTGGTGGCCATAGCATATTTCTTGGGCAAATTAGAAAAGATGAAATCGAAGGCAAATTTGTTTCAGCAATAGAATATACTGCTTTTGAAGAGTTAGCATTAACCAAAATGCACGAAATTAGAGAAGATATTTTCAGTAAATACCCGCTCAGTTGTATGCATGTGCATCATAGTTTAGGAAAAATAAATGTTGGAGAGATCTGCCTTTTTGTTTTCACCTCATCAAAACATAGAAAACCTGCAATTGATGCTTGCAATGAACTTGTTGAGCGAATAAAAACAGAACTTCCTATTTGGGGAAAAGAAATATTTGCTGATAATTCATATCAGTGGAAAGAAAATATTTAATATGGTAAACATCACTAAAAAAACAAATACTTTAAGAAAAGCAATTGCAACCGCTACGTTAAGTGTTTCTAAACAGGAAACAATAGATGCCGTTGTACAAAGAAAAGTACCCAAAGGCGATGTTTTTGAATTTGCCAGAGCTGCAGGTTTATTTGGCGTTAAAAAAACAAGCGACGTAATCCCTGATTGTCATCCACTGCCAATAGAATTCACATCTATAAGCTTTGAAGTTAACGGTTTAGAAATTATTATAATGGTTGAAGTACATACAATTTATAAAACCGGCGTAGAAGTTGAGGCCATGCATGGCGCATCTGTAACGGCTTTAACCATGTACGATATGCTTAAACCTATTGATAAAGGAATAGAAATTAAGAATATAAAACTTCTGGAAAAATCGGGAGGAAAATCTGATTTAAAGCATAAAAAATTTCCTGAGCTAAAAGCCGCCGTTGTGGTATGCTCTGATTCGGTTTTCGGAAATAAAACTGAAGACCATTCTGGGAAACTAGCAATTTCAAGGTTAGAACAATTAGGCATCGAAACTTTAAAGTATCAAGTCGTTCCTGATGAAATTGAAGCTATACAAAAAGTGGCCAAAGAACTTTGTTGCATTGATTATCAGTTAGTTATATTTATTGGAGGAACAGGCCTATCGCCAAGAGACGTTACACCGGAAGCAATTTTACCACTTTTAGATCGTGAAATTGACGGAATAATGGAAACAGCCAGAAGATACGGACAGGAAAGAATGCCTTATGCAATGCTATCAAGAGGTATTGCTGGCTTTATTGGTGAAACATTAGTAATTACCTTCCCTGGTTCAAAAAATGGAGTTGAAGAAAGCATGGATGCTTTGTTCCCTCAAATATTACACCTTTTTAATGTAAACAAAGGGCAAAAGCATTAATTAACTGTTACAATAATTGTTTCAATCAAGAATCAAAAGATTTTCATAAGTTGTTTACGTTGCCTTTTTTATCTTTAAAGTATGAATAAATTTTATCTATCAGAAATAAACATATACCCAATAAAATCACTTGGAGGCATAAGTCTTAAGGAGGCAAAAATTGAAGAAAGAGGGCTTCAGTATGATAGACGGTGGATGCTTATTGATGAACAAGGTACCTTCATAACACAAAGAAAACATTTCGAATTGGCACTACTTGAGGTAAGCCTGAAAGATAATGAGTTAACCGTAACCTTCAAGAAAAATAAGGAGCAAAAAGTATCTTTTTCTTTGGAAGAAAGCATTGGCGAAAGCATAGCTGTAACAATCTGGGATGATATTTCAAATGGCTTTGAAGTAAGTAAGAAAGTAAGTGACTGGTTTTCTGACTACATGAAAATGAAAGTCAAATTGGTAAAAATGTCGTCAGAAGAAAAAAGACTTGTTGATGAAAGGTATGCTTTGGATAACGAAATTGTAAGTTTTGCCGATGGTTATCCATGTTTAATAATAGGTCAATCTTCTTTAGATGGTCTTAATGAAAAATTAGCAGATCCGATAGAAATGAATAGATTTCGTCCAAATTTTGTTTTCACTGGCGGCACAGCACATATAGAAGATAGTTTTAGCCAATTTAACTTAGGAAACATCGCATTCTCTGCAGTAAAACCTTGTGCAAGGTGCGTACTCATAACTATTGATCAACAAACTGGCATTAAAGGACATGAACCTTTAAAAACACTTGCAAGTTACCGCACTAAAGAGAAGAAGGTATTATTCGGACAAAACCTTATTCATAAAGGTTTTGGAATTATTCGTATTGGTGAAGAGTTAAAAATTAAAGAATGGAGATAGAAATGATTGAAAGTACTTTAAGTTTGGAACAGATTATTTTTTTGTAAAAGCATCTAATAATTCCATCGTGATAAGGGCTTCTTCCCCACTACATGGATTTTCTCCATTATTCAAAAAATAGTTAACAACTTCTTCAATCATAGGCTGCTCTACGTGTTGTAATGGTTCATAAACATATTCGTGTGCTTGGCCATCAAGTGTAAGAGTAACTTTATTACCAAACATTGGAAAACTAATTTTCCCTTTAGAACCATAAATTTCGCAAAGATCTGTTTGTTCCGCAGCATTTACGGTAAAACACCAGGTACCATTAAATATAATTCCATTTTCAAACAGTATTTGTCCACATACCAAATCATCTACCGGTGTGTCCAATTGCTGTTTTACTGCAAAACCAGTGGATTTTTTTATTTCACCAAAAAAATAGCTCATTAAATCTAATTGATGAGGAGCCAAATCATGAAATAAGCCACCTCCAGAAATAGCTGGATTTATTCTCCAATCTTCCGTTGAATTTGCTATGACATTAGAATTTGAAGGCTGCAACATCTTCAATTGTATAAAGCTAACGTCTCCAATTCTTTTTTCTTCCAGTAAATCCTTAATTTTTAGAAACATCGGCTGTGCCCTACGATAGTGTGCAACAGTAAGTTTAACACCATATTGATGAGAAGCTTTCAGCATTCGCCGTGCTGCATCAGCATTTAACGTCATTGGTTTTTCTACATATGCAGGTTTTCCGGCGGCTAAGGCCTGAATTGTGTATGCTTCATGCTGCAAAGGTGGCGTAGCAATGTATATGGCATTCACCTCTGGGTCATTAATCAATTCGGATGCATCACTATACCATTTTGAAACCTGATGTCTTTTAGCATAATCAGCTGCCTTTAATGCATCTCGCCTCATAACAGCTACAAGTTTAGAGTTAGGGACTTTATTAAAAGCAGGTCCACTCTTAACTTCCGTTACATCGCCGCAACCTATAATGCCCCATTTAATTTCTTGCATAGTAAAATGATGTTAATGCAGCGTTAACTACATTTATTGCCTAAATATAGCCTTTGTAGTTCAAACTTAAAATATTTGATTTCCCCTTTTCTATTTTAGTGGTTGTATAAATGCAGACATACAGATTGCATGTTTAAAGTTATTTTGGCATCGAATAAGATAATCAAAGGATTCTGTAGGTTTAGCCAACTCTATAACGAATTCATTATCAGTCAAAAAATTAGATTCTGATTTTAAATTCTCCTCACCCTTAAAATAATAATGATTTTTAAGCTGCTCCATTTTATTTAATCCTCACAAATATGATTAACCAACATTAATTAGAGTTAAAATTTATATTAAATTACCACAATCAAAGTCGTTTCTAATTTGTAGAAAGTAAACTTTATAGAAGCAATAAAAATTGTGGTTAAATTACTTCTTCAATAAAAACTTTATCATCAAAACATTCAATATGGCTAAATAAGCGCATATCAGCTCATCAATTTGACAACTTATATATACTTTTGGAAAAAATTTCAAATTGAAAAAATTATACTTTGCTATTATAATGTTTTTAGGCGCAAACGTACATGCGCAACAGAAGCAAGACACGGTTATTACCATCAATGAAGTTGTGATTAACGAAAATGGATTTAACACCCCAATCTCTAAACAGAACCGAAATGTATATGTAATTGACAAGGCAATGATTGCTAAATTACCCGGGCGTACCATTCAGGAATTACTGCAATATGCGAATGGTGTAGATTTAAGGCAAAGAGGCCCTTTTGGTGGGCAGGCCGATGTTAGTATTGATGGAGGAAGCTTTGAACAAACAGTTGTGCTTTTAAATGGTACCAAAATAATTGATGGGCAAACTGCTCATAATATGTTAAATCTTCCAATTCCTGTAGAAGCTATAGAAAGAATTGAAGTAGTACGCGGACCTGCCGCCAGAATATACGGCATTAACAGCTTAACCGGAGCTATTAATATTATAACCAAAAGACCAACAAAATCGGGTATATTGGTAGATGCCCATGGTGGCTCCAACTTTGAAAAAGATACCGAAAGTACAGGTAAGACTTTTTACAGTGGAGGCATTCAAATAGGTGCAGCAATAAGCAAGGAAAAAAATCAACATGCTCTTTTTGGTTCGCACGATAAAAGTAATGGCTATCGCTTTAATACACAGTTTGAAAATACAAAATTCCTTTATCAGGGAAATATCCAAATAAATGATTCAAATGAAATTATAGCATTATTGGGTTATACCAAAAATGAATTTGGAGCCAATGGCTTTTATGCAGCTCCTGGCGACAAAAATTCGACTGAAAGCGTACAAACAACACTCGCATCCATCCAGTCAAGGCATAATTTATCTAATAGATGGACACTTTTACCAAGATTAAGCTACAGATATAACTTTGATGATTACAGATATTTTGGCAATGTTAACCCAAATGCCGGCGTAAGTAAACACTCTACTAACTCGCTGGCAGCAGAGGTTACCAGCTCTTATAAATTAAATAATGGAGAATTAGGCTTTGGTAGCGAAATTAGAAGTGAAGACATTAATTCATCGAATATTGGCCAGCATCGTAGAGAAAATTTTGGATTCTACACACAATACCGAACTAACTTGTTAAAAAACTTAAATGTTAATGCAGGTGCTTACTTAAATTATAATTCATCTTACAAGTGGCAAGTTTATCCCGGAATTGATGCTAGTTATGCAGTTACAGATTATTTAAAATTGACTGGTAATATTGGAACAAGCCAAAGAATACCTTCGTTCACAGATTTGTATCTTAATCAGAGACCTGGAAATATAGGAAACCCAGACGTACAACCCGAAAATGCTTTTCAAAGTGAATTGGGATTAAAATTAACGCGTAATAATCTAACTTTCAACTCTAGTTTTTTCTATAGAAAGATAGATAAGTTTATAGATTATACAAAGACAATTGCTACCGATCCGTGGGAAGCAAATAATATTGGTTCAATGACCACCCGAGGAATAAACTTACGCTCAAATTACAGCTTAAGTGTTAATGATAATGCAAAATTTAATTTTAATCTGGCTTATTCCTATTTAAATTCTAGATTTACGAATATGGAGCAAGGACTTGCCACTAAATACCAGTTATCTTCCCTGAAACACCAGGTAACTAATACAGTTGATTTTAAGTACAAAAATTTTTCAGTATTGCTGGCCACACGCTATAATCAAAGAATTGTAGGTTCTCCTTATTGGATAAATGATTTCAGAATAAGCGAATCAATAAATAAGTTTACAATATACATGGATGCGCAAAATATTTTCGACAGTAAATATTATGAAATTGGAGCCATTCCACTACCTTCTCGATGGCTAAGCCTTGGTGTAAAATTTGTTAGTTTATAGTTTTAACATTATGTTGTAATAAGTAATAATATTAAAAATTACTACCAGAATTCGCACTTAAACAATCTGGCTACCAGGGTTAAGCCGCTTTAATAAATAAGATAATATAAACTCGAAAACAACATAACCAACAAATATAATGAAGCCTGGTTGCAGTGAACTATTGTTAACTGCAACAGTCTGTAATACATCTGTTTTCATATTCAGTCCGGATAGTTGACTATCCAAAATACCATTTAAACCCATAAACGTCATAAAAATGCCAACCACCATCACATCAGACATATCCCACTTCCCAAGTTCAAATGTTAAATATTTAACCACTTTATTTTCAGCGTATTTATCAGTAGTTAAAACATGAATTCCTTTTGCAATAAGTCTCAATATCGGCAAAACAACTACAAATAGTAAAATCAATGCGCCTACAACAATCGCATCAGGCTTTTTCTGTTCTAGTAAGGCGCCAATTATCCCAAGTATGCTCTTGCTTTGAAAAAACAACTCTTGGTTTTTAAATGTGATTGTTTCACCAAGCAACTTAAAATCAAGAGTTTGTATACGGGCATCTACTTCAATAATAGAGGCCGTTATGCCAACGACTAACAAGACAACGGCAAAGAAAATAGAAAAAATAAAAAGTGTAGAATGAAGCTTTACCTTTTTCCTCATTAACCACCACAGGATAATAGCAAATCCAACACAAGCAAGCATTGCATAGGCATAATTATATGTTACATTCCTAATCGAATTAAGTTGACCGTTTATCTTTGTATCAAACTCCGTAGTACCTGATACGCCATATTTACGATGGATAAGACTGGTTACTGTTTCATTGGCAATTTTAGTACTATCATAAGTCTGTTTAACCAATTGATTAAATTTACTGGAAGCGATATTTTTAAGTCTTTTTTGACTTGATGGGCTGTTAACTGTTGTAATAATTGTTTTAGCAAAGGCAGGAACCTGAGCTTGTATTTTATCAACATCAACAAACTGATTAAAAGCAAACTTTTTTAATTTACCCCCCAAGCTTTTCTGCGGTTTATTAATTTCTTTTACTGTTTCACTTACCAACCCCCGTAGCTGCTTGGTAACTGTAGCTTGTAACTCCTTTTTCTGTTTGTCTGTCATTTTAAAATCTGTAACCTGACGCTTTACTACTGCTTCTATCCTATCTCTCCACTGGTCTACAGAAAAAATACCAAAGGTGATATTATTTGCTACGCTGTAATCTTCTTTAATTCTCTCTTGTTTTTTTGACAGCGAATGTAGCTGGTAACCAAAATAGGCTTCACCGCAAAGCAAAATGCTTAAACCAAGAATTAGCAATATATGTGGAAATCCGAATTTGCCTGTCGGAGTATTTTTTACTGGAGTTGCCAATGTTATAATGAATTAGTGAGTTAATTAACCTTAAAATTTAGTGCGAATCATACGGAGTAATGAACTTCAGTATAGTGGAAAGCACAAGTCCATATAAAACAAAACTGATGAAAATGATATAACCAGGTTGCAGAGCCGTATTGTTGGTTGTCAAAACGGTTAGCGCCTCGCTTTTGATATCCAGTGTTTTTAGCTGCTCTTCCAATAAACCATTTAAACCGATATAAGTCATCAGTATTGCAATAACAATCACGTCGGCCATACTCCACTTGCCCGATTGAAAGGCAAAGTATTTAACTACCTTATTTTCGGCTAGTTTCTTCTTCCCTAATAAATGAATTCCGGTTGATGTTAGTTTCATTATTGGGAAAACTATGCTAAAAAGCAGAATTAACACACCTACCAGTATAGAATTGATTGCTGGTTGCTTTATTAGAACCTCCACTACGCCCAAGATACTTTTGCTTTCGAAAAATAAAACTTGATCTTTGAAAACAACATGCTCACCCAAAAGAACAAAACTTAGTGAACTGATGCGAGCATCAACTTCTATCATAGAGGCTGCTAAACCTACTGCAAGAAGGATCAATGCAAACAGGAGCGACATTACAAACAGAACGGTATGCAAGGCTACTTTTTTTCTGAAAATCCACCATAAGCTTAATACAATAACAATGCAAGCCAGCATCCCAAAGGAATAATTATATGTAGTGGTACGTATGCTTGCCAAAGATTTATCTAGCTTATTATTAAAATCTTCTGGTGTTGAAACTTTGTATTTAGCATACATACTGGTTGTTAACGAATCATTCGCGGTAAGTGTACTATCAAGCGCATCGCTTTTTTCCATTGCAGAAAATTCCTTCATCGCTAAGACACTTAGCTGTTTTTTATTGGTCGGGTTGTCTACTTTAGTAATTATTGATTTAGCAAAAGCAGGAACCTGGGCTTTTATTTTGTCAGTGTTGACAAATGTATTAACTGCAAATTTTTTAATTTTTCCGCCAAGAGACTTTTGTGGTTTATTAACCATCGACTCTGCTTTATTAATAAGCGCCAATATTATTTGCTCAACCTCTTTTTGAAGTTCTTTTTTTTGCTTGGGTGTCAGCTTGAAATTCCGAACCTGATGATTCACAATTCCTGCAACATTATCACGCCATTGGTCTACAGAAAACAGCCCCAGAGTAATGTTATTCATCACCGAATAATCTCTTTTTATCTGCTCCTGCCGCTTAGAAAGGCTAAACAATTGGTAGCCGAAATATCCTTCGCAGCATAAAAGTAAGCCAAGGCCAAGTATCAAAATTAATTTGGAAACGTTAAATCCTTCAACGTGTGCATTTGTTTGGTCAGCTGTCAAATCAGTTTTAATTAAAAAGTGGAACCGAGATATAACTTAAAATTTAAAAAATTGTTTGGAAGATTTATTCCTATAAAGAACAAATGAGGCTGTTAGCCAAATTCTCTCTGGCTCAATTAAATTATGTGCCGTTAAAACAAAATTGTTGTGCTATTTATAAAAACCTTTACACATACATATTGTTTAAATATTAAATAAAAATAAAATGGGACTATTAAAAACAGCAATCTTAGGTGCAGCAGTTTATGCCGCAGTTAAATATATTACCAAAAAAGATGTAATAACTGGAAAATCCATAGTTGATGATTTATCTGATCAGGCTCCGGAATGGATTGATAAAGCAAAAGCGTTTGGACAGGATATAAAAAACAGAGCAGCCACGGCGGAGGAAAGATTTTCTGAATGAATAAAGTCGGCAAACACTGTCGATTTCACCGAAGCAGAAAAAATGTTATTTATTTAAAAATGAAATAAGGGAAAAAAAACGATATAAATGCCTGATTAAGTATTGCCCAATTCAAGTTGAGCATTACGTAACGCAAATAGCAGCATGACGACACACCATACGTCATTCCCGTGAAAACGGGAACCCTAAAACGATAAAAGAAAACAAAATAAACGCCCACTTAAAGCATTTAGATTCCCAATTCAAGTTGAGCATTACGTAACGCAAATAGCAGCATGACTACACACCATGCGTCATTCCCATGAAATGGGAATCCTAAAGCGATAGAAAGAAAACGATATATGCCTGCTTAAGCATTACGATGCCAGCCAAGCTGAGCATGACGACGTGATGGTAATAAAAACCAACCATTTAGAAATGCAAGACCATGGCGGCTTAGATTTTCTTATATGCCTCAGATGGTTTAAAACATAAGTCGTATATAACATCAATAGTAGCATGGCGACATCGCCAAATCTTAATTGCCTTAAAATTTCTGTAATTGTTATTCTGATCCACCCCCATTTCTAAATTTAAATTTTATTTATATTTATCTAAGCAGAACATTTATAACAATTCCTTGTTAAGAATACGCTAATTTGTAAACATGACAAAGAACTTCCCATTCTACATTAAAGCTCCAATCGTCTTATTGGGCATTGTAATTACAGTTTTTATACTAAGTGTACTAAGAGATATTCTGGTTCCGCTTGCCTTTGCAGCCTTGATTGCAATCTTGCTTAACCCGCTCACAAATCGGCTTCAGCGGAAAATGCCAAAAGTTCTTGCTATTCTACTTTCAATGGTTATTGCCATTATTGTATTATTAGCACTAATGTATTTTCTTTCCTCTCAAATTGCTCATTTCTTTGATAATCTGGATGCGATGAAGCAGAAGTTTACAGAACTCCTTCATACCCTACAACAATGGCTGGAACATACTTTCGGCATTACTAATAAAAAACAAGTGGAAATGCTTAACGATGCAGCCAATAGCAGTAAGGCAATGATTGGTCAAACTCTAAGCGGAATTCTTGGTGTATTAAGTGTTGTTTTTTTAATACCGGTTTATACTTTCCTAATTCTACTTTATAAAACACTTATTCTTAATTTCCTTTACGAAGTATTTTCAGAAGAAAATCAGCAAAAAGTTGGCGAAATTCTTTCAGAAACAAAGGCAGCAATTCAGAGTTACATCATAGGTTTATTAATAGAAACCTCTATAGTTGCAGTAATGAACTCTTGTGCACTATTAATTCTTGGTGTTCAAAATGCCATATTAATTGGGGTTATTGGTGCGATATTAAATTTGCTACCGTATATTGGTGGTATAATTGCCATTGCTCTTCCAGTGCTTATGGCTACCTTAACAAGCGATGGCTACACCACCCAACTTTTAATTGTTGCGGCTTATGCGCTAATACAATTTATCGATAATAACATTTTGGTTCCAAGAATTGTATCTTCAAAAGTTCAGATAAACGCTTTGATTTCCATTGTTATCGTATTATTAGGTGCAGCGTTATGGGGCATTCCGGGTATGTTCCTCTCTATTCCTTTTATTGCTGTGTTGAAGATAATATTCGATCGCATTGAAGGGCTTAAGCCATGGGGAAAACTACTTGGAGACACTGTACCTACTGAACACATGGGGCAGCTAAAAAGGTTACGTAGAAGAAAAACTGTAAGTACCAAGAAACTTTAATAATGCCCGAATAACTAGCCATCCATGCACAATTTTCTATTCTACTTTTCAATATTAATCGTTTTATCTACACTTATACCTTTCATTAGACATGATTTCTGGATATTTCGCATATTCGAATATCCAAGGCTACAAAAATTGGTATTAAACGCTGTTGTACTATTAGTCGTCTTAGTTTTCTACTTTCCATCAACAAATGCAGAGTTTGCTATTGCCCTGGCTCTTCTCCTAAATCTATCCTATCTAACTTATTTGATTTTCCCATTTACCATCTTTGGAAAAAAGCAAATTATCAGTAGTAAAAAACCACATGAACTTGACAATCTCAAGGTTTTAATTGCGAATGTGTATCAAGACAATAGAAAATCAGGAGATTATCACAAATTAATTAAGGAGTGCAATCCCGATGTAATTTTGATGGTAGAAACCAATAAATGGTGGCAAGAGCAGATGGATTCAATAGGCAATCAATATCCATATCAACTTAAAGTACCTTTAGAAAATACCTATGGTATGTTGCTATACTCTCGGCTTAAATTAAATGAAGGAACGGTTAAATTTCTTGTAGAAGATGATATTCCATCGATAGAAACCTTTGTAATTTTACCGTCTGGTCAAAAAATTAAGCTGTTTTGCCTACATCCACAACCACCGGTGCCTCAAGAAAATCCACGTTCTACAGAACGTGATATGGAAATACTTATGATTGCTGAAAAGGCAAAAACTTCTTCTTACCCGGTTATTGTGATGGGCGATTTAAATGATGTGGCATGGAGCTATACAACCGAGCTATTTGGTAAAGTCAGCGGTCTGCTTGATCCAAGACGGGGAAGAGGTTTTTTTAACAGCTTTAATGCAAAATATTTCTTTCTAAGGTTTCCGTTAGATCACATTTTTTGCTCTACCGATTTTACACTTAGCGGAATAAAACGTTTACCAAGTTGTGGTTCTGACCATTTCCCAATGTGTGTTGAACTTCAATACAACCCAAAAGCGGAAACTTTTAACGAGCCTCCAAAAGCTACTGAAGTTGATTACGAACTTGCAGAAGAAAAACTAAGTAAAGTTAAATGATTAGAATTACTTGAATAAGCTAATCACTAAAACAGTTAGAAACTAAACCACTGTACACGGAAAGTGCATAGGTCTATTAAAAAAACATCTTTTAAGTTAATATTATTTCAATATATAAAGCAAACTACTGTGTGGAGCCAAATTAGCAGTAATTTCATTATCAAAATCTCCTGCAAACTTACCCGTCCACAAATTGCTTGCCTTACAATTTTTGACGCCTAAATCTTTAAGCGAAACCTTTAAATTTTTAGATTCTTTATCATCAGAAATATTGAAAAGTGCGAGATAACGTTCTCCTGTTTTTATATTTTTTGAGGTAATGGCAACCTTACCATTTTCACTATAAATTAGCTTAACATCAGTTCCATCTTTACTCATTTTTAAAACCTCTTTATTGGTTAATAGCGATTTGGTAAATGGATCTAAACTTGGCATATCGCCACCAAACATTAAGGGTGATTTGAAAATTGTAAAGAAAGTCATCAATACATATTGTTCCTGTTGTGTTAACCGACTTTGGCGGTCGCCTCCACGCTCTCCTCTTATCGAAATCCTGCCAAGTGGAATCATATCGCAATCTGGCCAGCTTCCGGGTTTAATGTAAGGATACCACTGCTCGGCAACTTTCATTAAATGCGTAATGTGCGGCCAAGTATCCCAAACGTCATCCACCATACGCCACATATTTGCATGGCTTTCTACATGTTTTGCATTCTCAATAGGTGTTTCACCTGGCGATGTACTTAAAACAATTGGTCTGCCTGTTTTATCTATTGCCTTTCTAATTAATTCAATTTCTCCCTGATGATAAGGTCTTGACAAATCATCAACCTTAATAAAATCGACTCCCCATGAGGCATAAAGTTCTAATATTGAATCATAATATTCCTGCGCACCAGGTTTATCGGCTAAAACTGTATAATTGTCTTTCAACCATTTGCATTGCAAATCGGTTGTGTAAATCTGGTCGGCGGTAATATTTGTTCCCTTTATTGGGAGTTTTTTTTCTACCGCTTGTTTAGGTACACCACGCATTATATGAATCCCAAATTTTAGTCCTTTGCTGTGAATATAATCTGCCAAAGCTTTAAAACCCTTTCCGTTTGCCGCAGAAGGAAAACGGTTTAAGGCCGGTAAATATCTTCCGTATTCATCCATTACATATCTTGGGTCGGTTTGGTTGTAACCACCAGCCTTATCGTTTTCTACAAACCACCTAATATCGACCACAATATATTCCCAGCCTGATTTTTTGAGCTCTTTCGCCATATAATCGGCGTTAAGCTTTACTTCTGCTTCTGTTACCGATGAGCCATAACAATCCCAGCTATTCCAACCCATTGGGGGCGTTAATGCCCAACTATGAAAGTCTTTTTGCGCAGTTGCAGTTTTGGCTAAAACAATCAATAAAAAAGCTACGCATATAATTATATTTTTTTTCATTTGATTTAATATTTTTATCACCTAGTTTTAATTTACACCTTCAGAAGTCATAACGATTCTTTTTATCGTACCATCTTTATTATAAAACAGCTTATCAATGCATATCGAGCGGCTATAACTGCCACCATCGGTTTGAATGCCACCATTATGATAAATAAAATACCACTCGCCTTTAAACTCTAAAATTGCCTGATGATTGGTATTGCTATTCCCGGCAATTTCATTCAAAACGCCCTTATAAACCCATGGTCCATTTGGGCTTTTACTTGTTGCATAAGCTATTTTTTCGGGAAATCCTGTTACGTAAGATAGGTAATAGAGATTATTTCTTTTATGAATCCATGGTGCTTCCGTATAATCTAAACCATCAAAATTAATACGTTTTACTTCCCCATCAATTTCAATCATATTTTCTTTCAGCTTTGCGTAATAGCATTCCCGGTTTCCCCAGAAAATATAAGCCTGACCATCGTTATCAATAAAAACAGATGGATCTATGCAGGCCCAGCTATGCTTTGAATCAAAACAATCTTTATTTGTAAGAAGTGGCTTACCTAATGCATCTAAATATGGTCCTTCTGGTTTGTCTGCAATGCCTACTCCAATACCCGACCAGTTTGTACTGATATACCAATAATATTTTCCGTTACGTTTAATGGCTTGCCCGGCAAAGGCATCACCACTTTTTGCCCATTTAAAATCTGTTATTTTCATAGAAACCGGATATTCAGTCCAGTTCTTTAAATCGCTGGTTGAATAAACCAACCAATCTTTCATTTTATAGTTTTTCTGTCCACCTTCAAAATCGTGACCCGCGAATAGCCAAAGTTTATCGCCTTCTACAAATGCAGCCGGGTCTGCTGTGTATTTATTCGTAATAATGGGATTTCCCTTAGCGGTAAAATGAGCAGGTTCTGTTTGTAGATTTATTTGTGTAAATCCACTAAAAAAAGAAATTACAAGCAATGCTGATAATAAAAAAGTTTTCATTTCTTAAAGATTTACGTCTAAAGAACATCTAATATCTTAAAATGGATTAAGTTATGCCAGATAAAAAACTTCTTTCAATGGAATTGATACAGGAGAATTATCTGGATTTGTTTCCATTATATCTTTCATGTAAGCCCACCAGCGTTGCATAATTGGTTGTTCTGGAAGTTTATCTAACAATGTTGGATTTAAAACTTTTAATGTTGCGAATAAATCGTTAGTTGTTTCATCAAAAAATATAGAATAATCTACAATGCTATTTTCACTTAGTAATGCAGCTAATTCCGGCCATATTTCGTCGTGCCTTTTCTTATATTCAGTTTCAAAACGTGGTAATAACTTCATTTTTGTTGCTATTCTATACATAATCGAATTCCTATTTTACTTTTGGTAAACCCTCACATAATCAACCTTCATTTGATTTGGAAATTTAGTATCCCCGATTTCTCCACCATTTAAACCACCCATTGCTAAATTTAGCAATATGTAATGTTTCTGCTTAAACGGATTTATATCCGTTCCATCATCATTTTTAAGCTCACTTAAATTTGCTTTGTTTAGTAAAATATCATCAACATACAGGCGAATAGCCTCACTATCCCAGTCCATCCTCCAAATATGAAATTTGGATGCCCATTCTTTTCCGCCTAGTTCTTCTGTAAATTTTGTTTTACTAAACCATTTTGGTTTTTTATTGGCACCCAAACTTGCAATATTAGCTAGTAGTTTTCCTTTGTAATACTCCATTATATCGATTTCGCCATTTGCAGGCCAATGCCCAGAATTACCCAAAGTCCAAAAGGCTGGCCATAACCCCGAAGAGATATCTATTTGCGCCCTCATTTCAAATTTCCCATATTGCCAGCTGTGTAGCCCTTTGGTTATTAAGCAAGCAGAAGTGTATTCAATATTCTGAGGTTTTTTACGCCAATGATGCGATCGCACGGAACCGATATACCAAGAGAAATCTATCAGTTCGGTAAAAAAGGAGAACCGGTTTATGATGCAATAGAAAGTGCCATCAATCTAAGATATTCCCTCCTACCTTATATATATGCCAATGCAAATGCAGTTAGTCAAGAGCAATCTACTTTTATGAGAGCATTAATGATGGATTTCGCTGATGATGAGAAGGTTCTCAATATAAATAATGAATATATGTTCGGCCGTTCCATTTTGGTGGCTCCGGTAATTAATGCGCAGTATACTCCCGAAATACCTATTAAAGTTAATGAAGAAACTGGCTGGAATAAATCAGACTCTTTGCACAAAAGTTTGGCTGTTAATGTTGACTTTAATCAACCAAAATCAAAAAAAGTGTATCTCCCTAAAGGTGCTCAGTGGTACGATTTCTGGACAAATGAAAAATATCAGGGCGGACAGGAAATTACAAAAACTACAAACTTAGCCACAATACCTTTATACATAAAAGCGGGTACAATACTGCCAATTGGACCTAATGTACAATATGCAACAGAAAAAAAATGGGATTTCTTAGAGATCAGAATATACGACGGGGCAGATGGAAAATTCACTTTATATGAAGATGAAAACGACAATTACAATTATGAAAACGGTGCATTTTCTAACATTAAGTTCGATTGGAACTCAAAAAAAAACACTTTAAATATAAGTTCCAGACAGGGCAATTTTTCTGGAATGTTAGAAAATCGGAAATTTAAAATAATAAAAATTCAGGCTAATCAAGAAATCAAAACTGCAAGTGGAAAAAGCTTTGAAAAGGTAATCACTTATTCAGGGAAAAATATATCGATAAAACTTTAACAAACTGAGTTGAAAGAAACAACTGGGCTTGAATTCTCATAAATAATAAAAAATGATTTTATAATAATAAGAAATGGAAATTAAAAAATTTGGTTTATCCGTTTTGCTCATTGCATTAACAATTGCTACAGCATTTGCCCAAAATCCAATTATTCAAACCTTTTACACAGCAGATCCTGCCCCAATGGTACATAATGGAACGGTTTATTTATATACTTCTCATGATGAAGATGTTACGATAAAAAACTTCTTCACAATGAACGACTGGAGATGCTACTCTTCCAAGGATATGGTAAACTGGACTGACCATGGCGCTATACTTTCTTACCAAACCTTTAACTGGTCTCGTGGCGATGCATGGGCAGGGCAATGTATTTATCGGGATGGAAAATTTTATTATTATCTGCCTGTTAACCAAAAAAATGGTGGAAATGCAATCGGCGTTGCAGTATCAGATAGTCCTACAGGTAATTTCCGTGATGCAATTGGCAAGCCTTTACTTTCGGGCTTTGGGTATATTGACCCAAGTGTTTTCATCGATACCGACGGCCAGGCATATCTCTACTGGGGCAATCCAGAACTTTATTATGTAAAGTTGAATAAAGACATGGTATCATACGATCAAGAAGTTGGTATTGTTAAAGTTCCACTAACAAAGGATGGCTTTAGCACTCGAATAAAGGGGGCAGATAAACGGCCTTCATCGTATGAAGAAGGACCTTGGCTTTTTAAAAGGAATAATAAATATTACTTAATGTACCCTGCAGGAGGTGTTCCAGAGCACCTATCCTATTCAACAAGCGATGGCCCCACCGGACCATGGACTTACGGTGGCGTAATTATGGACGTTATTAAAGAAGGTGGGGCATTTACAAACCATCCTGGGTATATTGATTTTATGGGGAAGTCTTATTTATTCTATCATAATGGCGGTTTAGCAGGTGGCGGAGGTTTCAAGCGGTCTGTTTGTATAGAATCGTTTGATTTTAATCCCGATGGTTCAATTCCATTGATTAAGCCAACAAAAGAAGGTGTAATAACGGGTGCATCTAATCTAAATCCATTTAATAAAGTTGAAGCAGAAACAATTGCTTGGGCTGAGGGTGTAAAAACTATTAAAGACAGTATAACAGGCAATATAATTGTAACTAAAATCAACAACGATGATTACATTAAAATTAAAGGTGTAAATCTAGCTGATGGTGTACAACAATTCGAAGCAAGAGTAGCTTCTTTATCGCATACAGGTCTTATTGAAATTAGGGTGGATAGCATTGCTGGTAAATTAATCGGGACTTGTAAAGTGGGGGCTAATAAAAATGCTCAAAAATGGGAAACAAAATCATGTAAGTTAAGTCGGGTAAAAGGCGTTCATGATATATATTTAAAATTCAAAGGAGAGGCAGGCGACTTGTTTAACTTTGATTGGTGGAGAATGAAATAGCTATTTGTTAACTCTTTGATAAACAGGAAGAATGTTACCGTGCTTTGCAGCCAAAAAACAGATGAACATTTATGCTAGAAAACTAAACAATTTGAGCTATTAAATAGTGATTACTACTCTAACTTTATCAACGCTCATTTTATTGTTAAAATTTAAAAGAAACATTAAAATAAGAAACAGAGCTTCAAATAACCAAATATTATTATGAATCTAAAATTTAAAACAACCGCTTTGGCAATGACTTTAATTTGCGGTATATGTCATGCCCAAATGCAATCTGAGAATATTAGAGAAGATTTTAAGCCATCTACCTTAAACCAAGCAGGTCAAGAATTCCCTCAAGTTAATTCGCAAGGGTATGCTCGTTTCAGGATTAAAGCACCACAGTCAGATAGTATAAAAGTAAGCCTTGGTCTTGGTGGTCAAGGAGGAACCAAGTTAACTAAAGGCACTGATGGATTCTTCACAGGTACCACTTCGGGGCCTATGGACGAAGGCTTTCACTATTATCACCTCACAATTGACGGAGGTGTATTTAATGATCCAGGAGCACTAAACTATTTTGGTTCAACCCGTTGGGAAAGCGGAATTGAGATTCCGGCAAAAGATCAGGATTTCTATGCATTGAAAGACGTTCCTCATGGTTATGTACAGCAAATTCTTTTCTCTTCGAAGAGCACAAAATCATCACGAAGGGCATACGTTTACACACCTCCAGGTTATGGTAAAGGCAACAAACGCTATCCAGTGCTATACTTACAACATGGATGGGGAGAAGACGAAACTGCCTGGAGTAATCAAGGACATGCAAACTTAATTATGGATAATCTGATTGCCGAAGGTAAAACCAAGCAATTTATCATCGTAATGACGTATGGAATGACAAATGAAATAAAATGGGGAGGTATGAAAGACTTTAAAATTGAAAACTTCCAAACGGTATTGACAGAAGAACTGATTCCTTATATAGATTCAAATTTTTTAACAGTTGCCGATAGAAACAGTCGTGCTATGGCTGGATTATCAATGGGAGGCATGGAAACACACAGCATCACTTTGAATAAGCCAGAGCTTTTTGGTTCTTATGCACTACTCAGTGGCGGAACTTTTAACCCTTCAGAGCTTAAAGATAAACCAAAACCAGCATTAATTTTCATTAGTTGTGGAGGAAAAGAGCGTCCAGAAAATGTAAAAAATGCAGTTAAAGCATTAAAAGAAGCAGGCTACAACGCATTTTCGTATGTTTCGGAAAATACTGGACATGAATTTCAAACGTGGAGAAGGAGCCTTCGTGAACTGGCACCATTGTTATTTAAGTAACTTTTCGCTCATAAAGGTATTGGTTCCATATATCATTAGTGCTATAAAATTTAAATCATGTAGCTGATAAGACACTGTTTGGGAGAAATCAAAAAATGAATTTATGAGCTCTTTTGTATAAATGTTTTTAGCGGTTAGCATATGTCTGGTCGCTCAGAAAGGTTAATGCATCCTCAATTTCCTTTTTACCCTCAACACTTTTTACATCAATTCCACAAAAGGTCATATCATTGGTACTTCCGTAAATGTCAAAGAGATTATAAGCCTAATTTTTCATCAAGAAGTATGCTTATAGTAAATTCCTATGAATATTATTTACCTCAAAACCTCCGTAACTTAACATTTCGGCATCGTGATGGATAGTCAGCTCAAGTTTGAGTCTATCAATAACTTCTCTGGCACGGGCAAGATTTCTGTGAATATCTTTAACTCCGCGGATTTCTATTCCTTCAGTAAGCGCTTTGAACTTAGCAGGTTCGAATTTATCTATAAACTTTTGAAGATCATTGCTGATTTCTTTCTCTCTCATATTTGGTTATTATGTACTTAAAAGCAAAATCATTCAAAATTGTTTTGAATGATCGTCACATTTTCTAATTAAAGCTGAATTAATCGCCTATAAAGAGTTAACGCTATCTTTTATAATACCGCCATTTTTGCTTACAAAAAATGGAATCAGGTTGCAGTCTTTTTTGTTTATATTCTGGATAAGCGTCGTTCAAAGTTTAATCAAGAACATGTAGATCGCTGACTCCACCCCAATGAGCAGCGCCATGAACTACTGGCTCACTATTTATATGTTCAAAAATATCAATTTCACCACATTTCGGCCATCCAATTTTAGAAAAATCTGCACCCAATGTCCAAAAGCATGACCCATACCCCTTTCTTTTTGGTATTTTAATTATTTAAAATGAAGTTGCTTACAATCTTTGAAGAAATGCAAATGGTTGCAGTCCTGCTGAATCGTGCAATATTGATTCCGACAAAGTTTCCATTCATATCAAATACAGGTGTACCACATTCTGTTGACTTTACTGCGCCGTCCTGGGCGAAAACTTCATTAAAACCATCCCTTCTGATAGATTTCCCACCCTCAAACTTCTCTGCCGGATGATTAAAATGAGGTTGATTTTTTTCAGCCAGTAAGATTTTTTTTGTCTTCAGAATACCTTCACTTAACCATTCAAAGTTAACCTCATCTCCAGGCCAGAATTTTAGCATTTCTGAAGAAAAATCTTCAGCTTTTGATATTTTTTTTCCATTAATACTGATAAGTTCATCCCCTACTTTAAGTCCTGCAACCTCAGCTGGACTTTTCGCCTTTATTAATGAAAAATATACGGGACTGGAATTATACACTACCATTGCTCCAAAGTAGGCCTGACTGGTCAACTTAGGCAAACTAAAAACCGGACTGCTTATCACGCCCTGCAGTTGACGCCCGTTAGGCATTGCGGTATACAGCAACTTCCCCATTTCAATTTCCGGCTGATTATCAAGGTCAGGCTTTAAGTCTATTCCTCCTTTTATTTTACCGACAAAACTAAGGAGTACCAAATCATTGTTTTGATCCTTTTGCACCACTTTAAGCGCTCTCCTGTAACCATTGAGTACAATTACAGGATTTTTACCGACTAAAGAATTCTTACTTAAAAAGTATTGTTTGGTTTCATGACCAGCGACTGTAACATTAAATAAAGTAGCTGCTATCTTGACTGGTTTACCGTCGAGCGTACTTTCCAATAAATACGAAATATTTCCGAATTTAGCGGAAGACGAAATTTTCGGGCTGTAAATCCCTGATTTATTATCTTTTTGAATTAATTTATATAAGGGGTCATTCTCGACAGTGTCCTTATTTTCTGGAAAGCTGGTGTAATTTTTTTCCTGCTTCAGTGCTGTCCAATATTTACGATAAATATCTACCGGAATTTCAAAATTCTGGTCTTCGAGTGTATCAATTGCGCTATGCAAACCAATCACTCTGCCCATATAATCAAATAGTGGCCCACCTGAATCGCCTGGCTCCATTTTACAGCTGGAGCGGATAAAGCCGTATTTATTTTTCACCTCTTCAATTCTGCCCGAACGTAAGGTTGGTAACTTCTGATCTAAACTCTCTGGATAAGAAATACTGATACAAGGTTCATTTTTAGCCAAACTAGATGAATAGCCTAGTTCAGCAAATGGCCATATACCTTTATCTAAGATTTTCATCATGCCAACATCTGGTATACCAGGCGTATCTTTATTATCAATTCTACCTAGTGCGATGGCTATACATTCCCTGCCGTCAGGAAAGAATACTTTATAGTTTTTCCCTGGCGAGGTTGTGTGGGCAGCAGTAAGGATATATCCATCAGCAGAAACTACAACACCACTAAACTGCCCGCTGTTGCGCTGATTTTGCTTTAAATCAAAACCCCAAATTCTAACACTTGCAGGGTAAGCTTTCTCAACAGCTTCATCAATTTGATGCTGATATTTTTTGATTTGTCTTTTTTGAGCATCAACACGGCTAGCCATTAAAAGCAGGAAAGCCAGTGTTAAAACTTTTAGTCTTATATTCATCAGTATAGTTGTAGAATTTATTTAAAGCACTCCCGTTTAAAAATGGTATGGCCGAAAATAGCCATACCAAGATTATAGGAAGATTCAATGTTTTTTAGTTAAATATTTCTGCAAGTTTTTTGTTCAGATCTTCTCCCCTTAATCCATTACCAATAATTTTTCCTTGCGCATCCAACAAGAAACTTGCAGGAACAGCACGAACACCATATAAACGACCTACCTCATTGTTCCAACCTTTCAAATCAGAAACGTGCAACCAGTCTAATTTGTCTTTCTCGATTGCTTCTAACCAGCGTTCTTTAACATTATCAAGGGAAACCGAAATAATCTGAAAGCCTTTATCTTTGTAGGTATTATATTGTTTTACCAAATTTGGATTCTCTGCTCTACAAGGCCCGCACCAGCTTGCCCAAAAATCTACCAGAACAACTTTACCTCTAAGACTAGCCAGAGAAACTGGTTTTCCAACTACATCATTTTGAGTAAATAGAGGAGCCTGTTTTCCAACGGCTGTGATTCCATTTGCTTCAATTCGCTGAGCCAGTTCTTTTCCCATATCAGTTAAACGATATTCTTTGTTAAGGGCATTAAAAAGGGGTTGCACTTTAGCTACATCAACCGGGCTTCCGGCTGCTTCTGAAAGAGCTACCAAAGAAAAATATGAGTTTGGGTGCTCCTTTGCGAAAAGCAGTTGTTTATCTGAACGATTTTTTATGTTTTTTCTAAAGCGCTGATCTACTGCACTTCTATAGGTACTGTCTTTCTGTTGCTCGGGAGTACCGCTATTAAAATCAGCATTCACTGCCTTGGTAAGCGCCATAATAGTGCCTCCAATTGCTTTGTTATAAGCATCGTATTCCTGATATACTTTTGAACCTGAAAAAACTGCATTCTCCAAAGAGTCTTTAGAAGTTATGGTAACCTGCTCTTTTCCAAAATAAAAATAGATTACGTCGCCAGTGTACACGGCCTTTCCTTTTCCCTCTCCTGTATGATCTAACGCCATTCTTGCATAGGCATAGCCCGAAACGTTGCCCATAAACTTAAAACTACCGTTTACAAGAGCAACTGAGTCTTCGTGACTCACGCCATTGTCCATATAGTCGATATAAGCCATAGCAGGCTTATTCAAATTTCCAATTTTACCTGTTAAACTAAAATTTGCTACTTGGGCAAAGCTTATAAAAGGAAGTAGGATTGCCAATAATATTAATTTTGATCGTTTCATTTTTAAGTTTTTATAATTTTTATTTTTATTATGTGATTATTTTCTGATAACAACATCTACCGGAGTGCCGGGAATGCCGTTAATGGTTTGAGAAATTGCGCCATTTTTACCGACGCTTACGTCTACTGAATATATAGCCCCTTCGGTGCCAACGGTAAGTGTATTATCATCAGCACTAATTTTTAGCATCGAAATTTTCTTACCAGCGAAATCGGCATCCAATGGTCTCAGTTCTTCGTTTAATGGATTATATCTGTAAATCTTATCATTAGAAGTAAAATAAAAAACGTTTAAGCTACTTCGCTGCCACTTCGTATCGGCATTTATCATGGCAGCACCTTTGAAAATTCTTTTATATTCAGCCTTAATTTTTTTGTTTACCGAATCAAATTGATAAGTAAAAGCAAGCTCGTAAATGCTTCCATCGGACGACTTAAAGAAAGCGTAATAAGTGCCACCTGGACCCGTCTGCATAAAAAGAAGGTTATCCATAGCGATATTTTTAGGATCGAAGCCTCCTCCTGCAGGATCCACTACGTAATCTTTACCGAGATAGCTCCCATCACCAGCAAATATTACAAAGCCCTTTGATTTTATATCGAAGGCAAAATAGAAGGAGTTGGTACGCGTGAAATATTTTGATAAATTATAGTCTCCGGCTTGATCATTGGCAAACTTCCCATAATCTGGTGCAAAAGGTGCGGTTGACTGGACACCGACATACATTCGTCCGTTCACAACACCAGTGGGCACCCAGCCAGAAAATGCCTCCAGGTACCCTGGTACAATAGTGGATGGTGGGGTAAAAAACTGGTCGTCAAAATAACTTTTCCTCAATAATGTGCTGGCATCAAGCAATGGGCTTTTCTTCGTAGGATCATTACATAAAATCCAGAATTGCTGTTGAGTAATTGGTTGGTAAACCAGTGGATCAGCAAAATAAAGCTGTACTGGATTATTAGGCAAGGTTTGCCCGTTTAAGGCGTTGTAAATATCTGCGAGTACGGTTTTATTATCTGGCTTTATAAATGAAAACTTAGTAACACCATTATCTGTGCTGAGCACAAATTTGCCTGATGAGAATTGTGTAGTACCATTAACCTTAAACGGCAGCACATATTTAAGACCATTGCGATTATCGGTTATAATCAGTTTTGCGCTGCGTAAACCTGGGCCTAAGTTGTAAATTATTCTTAACGGAAATCCAGTATAAACGGCTTCTCTAATCTCTTCCTGTACTGTTATCCTCCATTCATAAGCAAGGTCTGTAAGCGGATTTGCTCCTTCCAAAGAAACCTTTGGGTTTAACACAAGCGAATCACCCAATAACGCAGCAAATGTAGAATCCTTAAAAGCGCTTAAGGTAGGTTCCGAGGGCGGATTATAATCGTAATTACCGAGATCTTTTTTACAGGCCGTATATAAACTGACCATCAAGGCCAGTATAAAAATCAGTTTAAACTTCATCTTCATGTTTTAATGAAATGTTAAATAATAATTTGTTTTCCACTCTCATCTATAAAGAAGTATCCATTAACGAGAGCAAAATATTTTAGGGTATATCGCTTGGCTGGCGTAGCTTCATTATAGAAGTCATAATCTCCAGAACCATCGGCTTTTTTCGTTAGAAGGTAACCTTTTGAAGGATTTTTGACGATCCAGGTTTCAGGATCTTTGAGAAAGGCTCTAAAGTTCTCAATATAATATAGCGTTCTGGGAATTTCCAGATAAGCATTAGGTTTCGACATGTCTACCAAATCAACTGTACCAGAAGAAATCAAGAACAGTTGGTGTTTGATTCTTCCATATTCGCCTAATTGTGACTCCCAATAAATCCACCAGGCGGGTTTCTCCAGGCGATTAGAAAAGATTATTTTTTTGCTTCTCAAATCGATTGGAAGATCAGCAGAAAAATCTCCGCCAGCCAAAGTTCTAATCCCCAACGTAACTGACTTAGTGGCCAGCGCATCATCATTATTCTTAATAATTAGAGGAATTTTAACCTTCCCTGAATCCGCGGGCAAAGTATAAGAGGATTTTAGGGCCTCATAATGCGTTCCTTTTACTGCCGTTGTCAGTGAATCTACTATTCCTAAAACAAATTGTCTGCTGTGTGAAACTCGAGGACCTGTTACCACAATAGGAACCCATAATGTATCGTTGGCAAGACTTGGATTATAGGCAAATGAATAACTAATTGTCGTAGTGTCCTGATTTCCACTTTTGTCTAAATACTGCAGGTATACATTATCCAGCGAGCTGTAAGGCATCATATCGTTCTTTTTACATCCGAATAGAATTGTGCCTAAAAGCATGATATACATGATATTTTTTTTCATCTTTTTCTTCTGTTAAGTTTAATTTCTATAAGCGAGTTCATCTACTGGAAGAGGAAATACAAAAAGCTTATCTGTTGGAGGATAAATCAATCCAGAGGTGGTGATAATATTTAGGTTAAGGCGCTTATGCATAAAGAAGTTCTGGCTTTCCCCATAAAATTCCTTTCGATATTCTCCCTCCAGCTGATTTATAAAATCTGTTTTAGAAATATCCGCTGTAATTGCTTTTCCGATGCCTCTGTGTGTGCGCAAGATATTGAAGTAATCTACCGCCGCTGCAGGGCTACCATCAAAGCTTGCCTCGGCAGCTATCAGATATAGCTCGCTTAAACGCAATGCAGGAGCAATTAGTGGGTGTAAGTTTACAATCGGCGCTGAATTGACAATGTACTTCTGCAGATAAAAACGATCTGCATTTCCAGCGCTTTTTATCAATCTAAACCATTGTTTATATCTCCAATCATCTGCTCCTACTGTTCCAAGATTATAGATAGAATTGATTTGATCAGCGGTGGAGGAGTAATCCGGGTTATTATTTGAAAATAGACCATTGAGTTGATCTAATGATTTTGGCACAAACCAACCGAAAACAATTTCATTATAAAAAATGCGATCACGCTTGGCAGCGTCTGCGTTAAAGAAATCTTCCTTTACCGTCCACGGGAATTTTAAGGACGCTATTACCTCTTTCGCATTGATTAATGCATTAACGTTATCAGCCTTGTATAAATAAACCCTTGCTAATTCTCCAACTACTGCATAATAGTTAAGACGATGCCTTCTGTTTTGTAAAAATAGAGATGAATTCTTTAGTTCTGTGGATTTTACATCTTGAGGGTAGCCAACTACATAAGAAGCATTAATAATAGGATCTGTAGTTTTTAATAATGCTTTTGCTTGCTGTAAATCTGCTATGACTTTATCCATAACCTCAGCAACAGTAGAATAAACCGTAGTTTTGGTACTTACTGTTGTTACATAGGGCATTGCTTTAAAAGTGGGATTATTCTTATAAGAAGTGCCAAACATTCTTAGTAAATCGAAATGCATATATGCCCGCAAGGCTAAAGCCTCAGCCTTTATGATTGCATAATTATTATCTCTGAACAGGGCTTTCCTGTCATCAATTACCTCTAAAATTTGGTTAACATTACCAATAGCTTTATAAGAACCTGTCCAAATAGAATTTATTTTGTCTATAAAACTTGGAATAGTATAATCGAATGGAGCAATCCGTTGAAAGGTTGCATCGTTAAACTGATAGTTTTGAGCCATAATATCAAGGTTACTAAAGGTTAAGTTTCCGCCATAAAGATTGGCTCCGGCAAAACCAACATAGGCACCATTCAAGGCTTCCTTAAATCCCTCTTCCGAAGTAAATAATTCTTCCTTGGAAACGTCTGACTCAGGCTGAATATCCAGAAACTTTTTACAGGAAGAAAGTGCAAAAAGGGTAAGTAATATTAGAATATATTTTTTCATGTTCTTAAATTTAGAATGAGGCCAATAATGAAACCGTTAAACTTCGTGCAAAAGGATAACTGGTTCCCCTTTCCATCTGAATGCTAGAAGTCCTGAAAATATCGTTCAGGGTCATTGTGGTTCGCAGATTTTGGAAACCGAGTTTCTTAATCGTGTCTCTATTGAAATCATAAGAGAGATAAATTGATCTTAACTCTAGCAAATCGTCTTTCTGTACAAACCTTGAGGACACGTTGGTAATAGAGAGGTCGGCAATATTTTTAAAAAACGTTTGATCTCCAGGCTTAATCCATCTTTGATCCAAAACCCTGCTATCTACATTGAAACGCGGATCTGCATTCTCGATTCTATCTACCAATGTTTGGTTGTAACTATAACCACCAAAGCGATAATAAAAACTCAGGCTGACCATAAAATTTTTGTAGCCAATGTTTGCAGATAGGTTTCCTTCAGCCTTTGGTGCACCATCGGCAACTGGCATAATATCTTTAACATCCCATTGATAACTCACCGAGCCATCCTTTTTCAAAAAGATTTCTTTACCGTTTTCTGGGTCAATCCCCAATGAGCGTACTGCATATATTGCCGTCAATGACTGACCCTCATTGTAACGAAGCAGCGGTGTAGATTGCGCATTCTTATCAGGGTTGGTTTGGTACTGATCTATTTTATCGTTAAGTGTTTTAAGTGAGTTTGAAAGCTTAACCAAAGTATTTACGTTATGAGCTAAATTTCCCGTAATATTTATGTTAAAGTCTTTGTTTCTAAAAGCATTTGCGGTTAGATAAAGTTCATATCCTTCATTTGCCATGTCACCAAGATTTTCTTTATAGGTAGTAAAGCCGGTTGAAGGTGACAAGTCAATGTCTGTGATCAAACCTTTGGTCAATTTGTAATAATACCTTGGTGAGATTACAAACCTGTCTTGAAGAAGGCCCAAGTCGATACCAACATCATAGGTTTTGGTTTTCTGCCACTGCAGATTACTATTTCCATAACCAAGAACCTGTGCGCCTAATCCGGTTGAATACCAGTTTGAAGGTTCATACTGATAAATCGATTTAGAAAGATAAGCCGGGAAAGAAACTGAACCAACAATTCCGGTACTTGCTTTTAACCGCAACTGGCTAATTACCTTTAGGTTTTCCATAAAAGATTCTTTATGCATGTTCCAGCCAATTCCTGTCGACCAAAATGGAGCGAATCTCTTATTGGAACCAAAAGCAGATGAACCTTCGTAGCGGAAGGAGGCATCCAAAAGATATTTATTCTGATAGGAGTAATTTCCTGAGAAAAAAGCACCTGCAAGTCGTTTCTCTGAAACATTGCCTCCAGGAGCAGAATCCTCTTTATAAATTCTCGCAAAACCAATGTTTGTAAAACGATCGTTAGAGAAACCCTGCGCTTCTATTAATTTATCGTCACTTCTAGAAGTAACTACATTTGTTCCCAGCACCAAATTAAAATATTGCTCTCCAATCTGTTTGTTGTAACCCAGGGTTGCCTTTCCATCAATAGCCAAACGATCGCTTTCGATAAGGGTATAAGAGCCTTTATTGTTTAGTTTATCACTTGCATAAGAATAGAATTTGCTGCTCAACGGTGAAACGAACTTATCACCAGTAACTTTACTCTTATTCAGGCTTATCTGACTTTTGAAAGTCAAACTCGGGCTAAGTTTCCAGTCCACAGAAAAGGCATCAATTAATTCCAGATTTGACGACTTATCAAAACTTGCCAGTTCACCTTCAAAAAGAGGATTAAACACATAAGTTGTTTTAAATTGCTTATCTCCAAGCAGATGAGTGTCTACCTCCCAGTTTGCAATTTCCTGAATAAGATCTCCGTTCTGGTTAGTTTTAGGGTAATATGGGTTCATCCTTACGTAAGTAGAAAAATCACCGTAAGGAGAATTATTTCCATTAACCTGGGTAATACTAATCTCGTTTCTAAACAGCAACTTTGAAGTTGGATTATAAGTAAAATTCATGCCTCCGCTGTAACGGTTTCGGTCTGATTTTAGCATTACCCCAGGTTGAGTTTCATAGCGAAGATCAACACCATACCTAAATTTCTGGTCGCCACCCTGCACATAAAGAGAGTGCTTCTGACGATAGGCATTTCTCAATGCCTGCGATAACCAGTAGGTATCTACCCCGCTGGCAACATTTTTTAGTCTAGAAAAGTATTCAGCATCCAACTGTTCCTGATTGTAAGCAGCATTTAGTGAGGCGTTGTATAGTCCTGCAAGTTTCTCGTAAGCAAGCTTATCTTTGGCATCAAGGACATGGTAATCTGTTAAATCTGGCGCATTTACACTCAATTCATAATTATAAGATAACTGAAGTTTACCTGCAACGGGTGCTTTTGTGGTAATCACAATTACGCCGTTCGCTGCCCTTGAGCCGTAAACTGCTGTTGCTGCAGCATCTTTAAGTAGGGTTACAGACTCTATCCTGTTAATATCCAAATCGGTAACCTTTTGTAATGTAACCTCAAATCCATCAAGCATAAAAGCAGGAAGATTGTAATTGCTCGATAGATTATTTCTATCCAATATATTTTCTGTATCTGCTATTGAAGGTAATGCTGTAGCTCCTCGAACGTTAATTTTCGGTAGCGCATTGGGGTCAGAACCGAATAAATTATTATCAAGAACCTTAAACGATGGGTCAAAAGACTGGATGCTCTTTAACAAATTTTGAGGATTGTTTTTCTTGAGTTCATCTCCTTTGATGGTAATTGCATTTCCAGTATAATTTTCTTTTTTAATCGTCTGATAACCTGTAATCACCACATCGTTCATTTGGGTTTGCTTGGAAACCAACTTGATAGTCATACTTTTGACCGTATTTGCCTTTACTTCAAAAAGCTCATAACCAACATAGCTGAATACCAGGATTGCTCCTTCATTAACGTTAACAAGAAATTCGCCCTTTTCGTTAGTAATACCAATGTTGGGGCCATTTTTGAGGGAGATATTAACACCTGGAATAAGTTCTCCAGAAGTTTTATCTACCACCTGCCCTCTAACATCAGTTTTAGTTACCCGGGCATTAGCCTGTAGCGGCAAACGCTCTGTACTACTGATTACAATTGTTTTATTAACAATATTAAAATTTAAATCCTGACCTTTAAGAGAGGCGTTAAGTGCATCAGTAAGAGACGCGTTCTTAAGCTCTATCATCACTTCAGGACGACCTTGAAGTAGTTGCCCTTTATAAAAAAAATAGTAGCCAGTCTGTTTTTTAATTTCCCTAAATATGTTTTTTAGAGAACTGGTTCTACGGGATAGAGTTACTGTTTGAGAATAGGTTGTGGCAGATAAATGTAGTGCACCCGCCAGTAGTAAAATAATAGTCAATTTCATGACCAATAAAATTTTAGTCCTTACCCTCCGCATTTCGCATACGGGGTTGTAAAGGGTAGTTAATTTCATACCTTTGTTTTGAATGAGGTTAATAAATAGCAGCTTGCTTCGAAACCCAGCTGCTGTTCCAAATTTCTACCGGAAGCGTTCTAGCGCTTTCGGTTTTTTGTAGGTATAGTTCTTAAATTTCCGGTAGTTTTTTCATCATAAAGTTTAGTTTGGTGGTTGATTAGTTGATTATTTTCGAGGTTTATTTAGCTATTTTGTTCCAATTACTTCCCAGATATAGTTAAAACCTTTCCTTTAACTTCTGCATGGATATGGTTAAGCTCCAAAATTTTGAATACTTCTGATAGGTTACTGCTTCTTGGAATTTCTCCTACATATTTTTCATTATCAATTTTGCCTTTGTAAACAACATCGATATCATACCAACGAGAAATCTGACGCATAACTGTTTTTAGATCATCATCATCAAAAGAAAAAACATCATTTTTCCAAGCTATTTCCTTATCAGTATCAACTTGCGTATTTACAGTTAATTTATCCCCTCCTGTACTCAACAGTGATTGCTCACCCGGGCGTAATTGTAATTTCGATGTAGGGCTGATTACCTTTACAGCTCCTTCTAAAAGTGTAGTTTTTACTAAATCCTCATCCTGGTAGGCATTTATATTAAAATGTGTGCCTAAGACTTCGACAGTCTGGCCTGTGGTTCGTACCTTAAATGGTCTTGTTTTATCCTTCGAAACTTCGAAATAAGCCTCCCCTTTTAACTCGACTAATCGTTCTGTTTTTGCAAAAGAATAAGGATATTTTAAAGAGCTCGCCGCGTTCAGCCACACTTTTGTACCATCTGGCAAGCTTACCTGATATTGCCCGCCACGGGGGGTATATATTGTGTTGATGCCTGAAGAAATTCGATGTTCATCTTTTATAAGGTATTCTATCCCGCCATTTTTGCTTTTAAGGACAACAATTCCATTTTGATTCGCTATTTGCCCATCTTTAGCATTGTCCAAATCAACAACTGTTCCATCTGATAGGGTTAGAATAGCTTTTTTCCCTCCAGGAAGAATACTCTTTAAGGGTGTAGTATTTGCCTGTAGACTGGAGCTGCTGTTATATTTTATAAAATAAAAACCAACTGCGACACTCAATACAATACTCGCGGCGATACCAACCATTTTAAGCATGGGCAGAACGTTGGATTTTCTATTTCGATGCAACTTGCTCCAAATCTGCTTCTTGCTTTCTTCGATAACTGCGTGATTTGGTGCATCTTTTTCAAATTGAATTTGTAAATACCAATCTTCTACAACTGCACTTTCTTCAGCGGTACTGTTGCCATTAAGATATTTTTCCAAAAGCTTTTTCGCGTCGTTCTCCATAATAACAGAAATCTAGTTTGGTTGATTACTTATATATACGGCGAAGCTACTACCTTGGGGGTATAAGAAAAATAGTTTTGTGCAAAAAAAATAATTAAATAGAGAAATAAGTCAAAAATAACTGATTTTTACAGAGAGGCAGCTGAAATTATCTATAAATTTTTAGAAGAAGTATAAGATAAATAACAACTCCCAATCGATTTCGTAAAATTCTTAGGGCTTTTTTTACCTGAGTTTTAACTGTTAGTTCAGAGATACCCAATTCATGAGCAATTTCCTTGTGAGATTTGTTTTCTTTTCTACTAAGAACAAATATTTCTCTCATTTTTGGCGGTAGTGCACCTATTTCCTGTTCAATTAATAAAGCCATCTGCTTTTCGCGAATACGAAAATCTGTTCGAACATTATCCTTATCCAAATAACTTTGCAAGGAATCAACATATTTATGCTCTACTTTTTGATGTGCAAAAACATCAAGTATTCTGTTTCGGATGGCAGCATACAAATAGGCCGACAAATTCTTTTCAGGTTCTATCTGTAAACGTTTAACCCATAGAGATTCAAACAACTGATGAACGACATCCTTGGCTTCCTCGTCATCATTTAAACGCCTGCTTGCGTGGACAAATAGTAAACCGTAAAATCGGTTATAAATTTCTGTATATGCCTTTTCATCATCCTTGGTGAGCAAGAAAGCCAATTCATTGTCTGAATAAGAATTATAGGAATACATAAGAGTTGATAAGCAAAGATAATATTAAATAAACCGAAATTATAACCTAGTTTTTATATTAAACTCGCACAAAATTCTTTTTAAAAGCCAATAACTACTAAAAAGTTTGTTGAATTGCTTGAAAAGCATAAAAAAATTGTTGTTATGAACAAAACTGAAGCTGTATTAGAACTCGTTTATAAATTAAGTGAGCTTGCAGTTTAAATTAGCACCAAAATTTACAATAGCAATTAGTAATCAAATAATTACGACATGTTTAGGGAATTGCTTAAAACAGTATATACTTGTTTCAATAATATTTATCCAATATTCCAAAAGGTCAAATGGTCTGAATGAATATTTGTAAAATATCGATGTTGGCATCAATGAGCAAGCGGCATATCATTGGGATTTGATCAACATTTTCATAATTGACTTTTAGGTAATCCTCCCAATTATGCTCTATTTCACATATGGATTCCAGCAACCTTAGAGCAGCAAGATTATTTTTTGTAAAAACAACAATCCTCTTTTTCACTGAATTACTTTCTATATGCATTTATGTTAATTGCAGATGAAATTTCATGATTTGAAAAATACAACTTTGCTTTGCAAAAAATAAGATAATAAGTTTTGAAAGTTCGGGTATGTTGCGGTCTATTCATACTTCAAAGCGCTGACGGGATTTGCTGTTGCAGCTTTATAAGCTTGAAAAAACACAGTTATAAATGCAATAAGAATCGTCATAAATATTGATATTAGAAAGACTGATAGTGACAATCCCACCTGAAATTCGAAACCGTTAAGCCATTCTTTCATCAAAAAATAAGCGATTGGCACACTAATTACAGCTGAAATAAGTACCATTTTTAAAAATGAGAATGAGAGTAACTGAATGATACTGGCAACCGAGGCGCCAAGGACTCTTCGCACCCCAAATTCTTTTGTACGCTGCTCTGCACTATAACTCACTAAGGAATATAGGCCAAGGCAGGAGATTAAAATGGCGATACCACCAAAGACATTAGCAAGTAATCCCAAAACTTTTTCGGACTGAAGTTTCTGAGATAACAAGTCGTCGACAAAGGAAATCTCCAATGGATAATCTTTGTCAATGTTTTTAGCAATTGCACCAATCAACTCAACGTTGTGACTTAAACTGTTATTTGGATTCAGCCTCACGTTGATATTTCCGCCTTCACTTTTACTAAAGTTTATAATCATTGGACGACCGGAATGGTATGGAGAATCCCAGATGAAATCTTTAAATACGCCGATCACCTGAAGCTTTTGCCCAAAAAGGTCAATGTTTTTCCCTAAGGGTTTTTTAAGCTGCATCATTTTCACGGCCTTCTGGCTGAGCATTACCCCGGCGGTATCGGAAGCAAAATCTTTCGAAAAATCCCTTCCTTCAATTAATTCAACCCCTGTAGTTTTCAGGAAATCATATTGAGTTTGCAAACGGTTAAATACAATCTCTTTTCCTTTATCTTCCATACCTGGCCATTTGAGGCCGTAAAACCAATTACTCACTCCGGTCATACTTTGTGAGGACTGATTAACAGAAACTGCGGCCCCTGAATTTATCAGCTGTGATTTGAGTATCTCGAACTTGGTGAGGAACTGGTAATCCTGAGGGATTTCCGCAAGTAAACTAGTAGAATATCCAATTGGCCTGTTTTTTATAAACTGCAGTTGCCTGTAAATAACCAGAGTAGCAATTAAAAGAACAATTGCAAAAGAAAATTGAATAACAACTAAAAGCTGTCTTACGTTTACAGAAAACAAATTAGAACGGCCATTTTTGTTTACAATTGCACTATGAGGATTAAATGCAGAAAGATAAATCGCTGGATAAGCACCTGAAATTCCACCGGTAAAAAGGGTAACCAACAGAATACCCATCCAGTAAGCCGCACTAGAATATGGAATCTGTATGCCAACTTCTAATAGGTTATTAAAAAAAGGCAAAGTTGTTTCGACTATGATGATTGCGATAAGGATGGAAAGAATAGTGAGTAGAAAAGCTTCCATTAGAAACTGGATCACCAGTGATATCCTACTAGCACCTATCGTCTTTTTAATCCCAACTTCCTTAGCTCTTCGGGCAGACCTGGCGGTTGCCAGATTCATGAAATTTATACACGCGATTAGTAGGATGCCTAAACCAAGTCCAATAAATAGATAGACTCTTTCTATTGCGCCTCCAATACTTCTACCCGCTAAAAATTCACCATGTAAATGGATATCTGAAAATGGGAAAAGAAAATTTTCTGCTTTTTGATCTTTGTAGTTTTCATTGAAAAGTTTTTTTACGCTGGAATTTATAAAATCAATATTTCGAGGCTCATCAACTTTAGCGAAGGCTAAAAAATTAAAATTACCCCATCCGGGATTTCGTACATAATCATTAATACTTTTGAAAAAATCCCAAGACATTAAATAATCAAACCTAAGAGACATATTTTTAGGAAGATCTTTGATCACGCCTGTAACTTTCAGGTCTCTTGAGTTTTTATACCTTACTACTCTTCCTAGCACATCAACGGTTCCAAATAGGAGTTTAGCAGTCTCAGAGGTAAGGATAACCCCATCCGGGGAATTCAGAGCCGTCTTTGGGTTTCCGACAATAAACTCATATTGAAAAATGTCCAGAATCTGCGGATCGGCAAAAAAATCTTTTCTTTTGAACAATTTTTGCTTATTAGAAATTACTGAACGGTCGCCGCCACCGACCCTTGCAATCTTATCAACCTGTGGTATTTCTTCTCGAATGGCTTCTGCAATTCCATCTCCAGCTGACCCGCCAGTATTGGTTATCTTTCCTTCCGCATCCTGAAAATTGGTCATCACCTGATAAACCTTATTTGAATCCCTACCCTGCCGGTCATAGCTCAACTCGTAATTAGCGTATAATAGAAGTAACACACACGCCGCCAAGCCAGTTGCTAAGCCGATTATATTAATCAGTGAGACCATTTTATCTTTCCAAAGATTTCGGAATGCTATTTTTAGGTTGAGTTTGAACATGGTAGGTATTTTCTTGTTGAAAGTATTACTAATTCTATTCCAATTTTAAATTATGTGTTGAGCGCTTTATAAGCCTGTTTTTATTGCTATTGGCGAGCTATAACTGTTCGATAACGAACATCTTCTGTCCAAGAGCGGACAGCCTTTTCCATCATCAAAGAAAAGGCAATCTGGAATATCGATTTAATGTATACAATGAACAATTTCCCCCAAAGAAGAAATACTTTCTAAAATTCACTGGCGGATAATGAGAAACAAAGGAATGTGCAACAATGTGATCAATCAAGCCAGAACGTTGAAGAATGAAAGGTGGTTGTTATTGCTTATTCTAGTTTAGGAGAAAAATTTAGCTCATAAAAATATTCTAATGGATATTTAATACATTTTCTTTGCTCACGATATTTTAGACAAAACAAATGAGCGTCAATATTTTATATAAAAAAATATTAAGTTTTATTTGGTTTTTAACATTTAGTCAACTACATTAGTGTACGTCTTCTTAGTCAGCTTCAATTCTTAAAAAAGTGAATATTTATTATTCATTTTATTTCCGATGCCAGAAAAAAAACACACAGTCAATTTATATAGGTTAGTAAGCATTTTTAATACTTGTATTGAGTAACGCAAAATAAATGCGTTTTCTTAATCGAAGTTGTAACCTAAAAATTCAATGTTTATGGCAGCAGGTACAATTGAATCCATAACTCTAGCATTAGGAAAAGCACTTAAACCGCTTTCCAGTTTGCTAACACCCGATTTGTTTGCAAAACTTGGTGTTCCATTACCCCAAAGCATCGAAAATAATGCTGGTATTATTAGCAAACTTGCCGAAGTAAAAACTTTGGCTAATGAATTACCTGCTTTAATAACTGCTTTGGAAACGTCTATTAACACTGATAATATTCCTAATATTATCGCAGATGGCGCTAAATTAATTAAGAAAATTACTGATGTTCTGGTAAAAATTAAAGAATTAGGTATTGCATTAAACACAGCAATACTTGGTTTACCTGCAAATGTACAAACAGACCTCAAAACACTTGCGGATAAACTTCCTCTCAGAATATTAGAATACTGCCTTGTGGGTTATCTAGAAGAACATTTACCATTATTCACTCGTTCGCTAAACCTAATTGGTGCAATCGATAAAGAAATTACCTTACCCACAGGGATGGTTTTAAACACACCACTTCCAAGACTTATTCCCCGCAGAGTATATTTAAACAGACTTTTACAAATACTTTCTAATCCACAGGCTTATTTACAGGAAACCTATAAACTTGGCTTATCTTCTTTTACTGGTAAAGAAATTTTAGAAAGAACAAGAGCCTTACTTATCAGCTTAGGTATTCCTGCTGAAATTGCACAAATAGGTTCAGGGCCGTTAGTTTTAAAATCTGATTACTTCGAGGCTGAGTTAGATGCTTCTATTAATCCACCTGGAATTAAATTTGAAGCAAAGGTAAGTGGCAACAATACCTTCGACAAAAGTTATCCAGTTTCTGACTTATGGAAAGCAAGGATACAAAATACCCGTTCGTTTAATGCCGGGTTGAAAGGTAAACTGCAATATCCTTTGCAATTAACTTTACAACCAGCAACTGGCGCTGCTTCAATAGATACTACATTATCTCTAATAGCCAAGAAAAGCAACAATCAAGCTTTCATGTTATTAGGATTAACAGAAGGAACGCGACTGGAGACTAAGACCATTAAGGCAAGTCTATCTCTGAATACAGCTGTAGAAAATGGAACAACCAAAGTTGTCCCTCTTATTCAGGTAGCTATTGAAGGTGGAAAGCTAATTATGGATTTTTCAGGTGGAGATGGTTTTATTAAAACGCTACTATCAAATGTAAAAACAGAAGCCAATTTTGATTTGAAAGCAAATTGGGATGCTGCGAACGGGCTTCGTTTAGAAGGAAGCGGTGGGCTTGAAGTATTAATCCCCCTCCACATCGATTTAGCTTTATTGCTTATAGAAGGCTTATATTTTAGATTAGGCTTTAAAAATGATGCGCTAAATGTCGGCCTAAGCGTAATCATTAAAACGAACTTAGGTCCGTTAGTTGCAGTTATAGATGGCATTGGCACTGATTTCCCTATAAATTTCCCTGATAATTTAGAAGGAAACATGGCTTTTGCCAATTTAGGTACAGGTTTCGTACCACCATCACGTATCGGCTTATCAATTGATACTGGCGTAATTAAAGGGGGAGGTTTCTTAGGTATTAATGTAGAGAAAGGCGAATACATTGGCGCACTCGAACTTTCTTTTCAAGGTTTTATCGACCTTAAAGCCATTGCTATTATCTCTACAAAAATGCCGGATGGTAGCGAGGGATTTGCATTACTAATCTTGATTACAGCTGAGTTTGTACCAATTCAACTTGGTTTCGGCTTTACCCTTGTTGATGTTGGTGGATTATTAGCTGTTAACCGACGCACAGAAGTAGAAGCCTTAAAAGAGGGAATCAGAACTGGTGCAGTAAACAGCATTTTATTTCCACAAGATATTGTAAATAACATTACCCGAATTATTAGCGATTTGCAGCAGGTTTTTCCTATATCAAAAGGAACATTCATTATTGCGCCAATGGCTAAAATCGGTTGGGGTACACCTACCCTAATCTCATTAGAAATGGGTATCATTATCGATATTCCGGCAACTAAAATAATTATACTAGGTGTTTTACGCTGCATCCTTCCAACCGAAGAAGCTCCATTATTAAAATTACAGGTTAACTTTTTAGGCATTATCGATTTTAGTCAGGGTATTTCTTTTAATGCTGTTCTATACGATTCTCGCCTCATGGCTTTTACCCTTACAGGAGAAATGGCCTTGCGAATTGGATGGGGGGACAATCCAATTTTTGTTTTATCAGTTGGTGGATTTCACCCGGCATTTAACGAAGTGCCAACCGATTTAAGGAACATGAAACGCATAACCATTTCCTTGCTTTCAGGTAAAAACCCTCGAATTAGCGTAGCTACATATTTTGCTGTAACCTCAAATACCGTACAATCTGGTGCCCGTGTAGAACTTTACGCCGAAGCTTGCGGTTTTAATGTTTTTGGTTATTTGGGATATGATTTATTGGTACAATTTAACCCTTTCTATTTTATTGCACAAATTGAAGCTGGTATTGCGCTTCGTCGTGGTAGCAGTGAAATTGCCGGAATACACCTAGCCGGCCAACTTAGTGGACCAACTCCTTGGCGAGCACTTGGTAAAGCCAGCTTAAAAATATTATTTGTAAAAGTAAGCGTTAAATTTGATGTAAGTTGGGGCGAGCAGGCACCACCTCAATTAGAAGAATCGATAGATGTAAAAAAACTTATTATTGAGGCAATAAAAGACGACCGTAATTGGAAAGCTGATTTACCTGCCAATACAAATACTAATGTTTCTTTACGCAAACTTGAGCTTCTTGATGGAAAAATAATCATCCATCCGTTCACAATTCTATCGCTGAGCCAAAAGGTTACGCCTTTAGACATGGAAATCAATAAGTTTGGTCATAATAAACCATCACCTGATACTAAATTTACACTTTCTGTAACAGACAATTCTGAAACCCAACCCACACAGGAAGAATTTGCAATTGGAAATTTCATCAAACTAAAAGATAGCGAAAAGCTCTCTAGAAAATCGTTTGAGCGGATGAAAAGCGGTATCAGATTCCAAACGACTAATGAGGTGCTACATGGTAAAGAACTACAAAAGGAAGTAGTGTATGAGTTAAGCTATGTTCATCGTAAAAAAGGCATTGCTTTTATAATAAAAGTTGCTGGTTTCAAGCTATTAGATAAGGTTTTTAATATCTTCTCTAAAGGTAATGCCATCAGTAAAAATGCTTATTCCGTTAGTAACAAAATTGCTGCAATTAAGCCTGCCAAAGTAGAATTGAACACCGGATTATATAGCATAGTTAATACAAAAGATTTAACTGCCTTTAGCGGCACTAACAGCTTAAATTCTGAAGCAGAAGCCTATGCTTTGCATGATGAACTGTTAAGAAAAAATCCGGCATTAAAGAATCATTTACAAGTAGTTTCACAATTTGAACTAAACTAAAAATGAGTATAAAAGTTGCAAAATATACCTTTGGCTCTTGGCTGCGTAAAGGCATTGGTGGTCGTATTACTACTGAAGATAATCTTGGAAATGGAGCAACCTCTGGACCGCTTCGATCTGAAGTTAACATTGAGGTTAAAGTAAACGACTACATAGAACCAAAAAGCTTTCAGTTACTTGGTCCTGGTGATATTATTGGAATAAATCCGGCGATGGTAGTGCGTACTGAACCACTAAATTGGATTACCAATTTTGAACCCAATTATTTGCCCTTTATAGAATTTTATGATGAAGATTTTTTGTGGAGATATACACCGGCTAAGGCAAATGGCGATAAACTCAGACCATGGCTTTCGCTAATTGTATTAAAAGATGGGGAACAACCAAATGGTGAATTTACTTTTAACGAAAAAAGGTTACCGTTACCATCTGTTACTGTTAAAAATGCGAATAGTTTACCGCCTGCCAATCAAATATGGGCATGGAGCCATGTACATGTAAACGAAGGCCACGACTCGACAACCGAGTTCGAAGCCTTCTTAAAAACACTTAACGATTTAGATAACCCAAACAGCGACCAAATTATTGGAAGGTTAATGTGCCCAAGGAAACTTGATAGTAATACAGCGTATCGGGCATTTTTGATTCCTGCATTTGAAACTGGTAGACTTTCTGGTTTGGGCTTAGATAACGCAAGTATTGATGCCCAGCAAGCCTCTTGGAATGGTGCCACAGATAACATCGAGTTCCCGGTTTATTATCATTGGTTCTTCAAAACCGGAGAAAACCAGGATTTTGAATCGCTTGTAAAAATTTTAGAACCGAGAATTATGGATTCCCGTTTGGGCATTCGGGACATGGAAGGCAGCATACCAGGTTTTGGCATGACAGAAGGTACAGACATTGGTCAAACCTCAACATTAAATATAATTGGATTAGAGGGTGCCTTAAAAGCGCCAACAACAGTTTCAGAACCTAAACAATTAGATACTGTAAAACCATTTTTTAATCAGCTAGAATCAATTCTAAATTTCCCTGAAACGCTCAAAAAAGCGTCAAATACAGTTATCGATCCGGTTGTTAGTCCGCCAATTTATGGGCAAAACCATGCACTTACTAATGAAATTGATACAGAAAAAAGTGGCTGGCTGCACGAGCTAAATAAAGATCCAAGAAACAGGGTTGCCGCCGGCTTTGGAACTAACGTTATTCAAAAAGACCAGGAAAAATATGTTGCCGATGCCTGGAAACAGGTAGAAGCAGTAAAAAAAGCTAATATAAAAATTAAGTTTGTTGCCTTTGCAATGAATGTGAGCCAGGTTATAAAAACAAAGTTTACAAGTAAGCTCACTTCTGGGCAGTCCATACTATTTTTATCTCCCCTACTTAAAAAAGTTAAAGGCTCACCTACTACACTGCAATACCAATTAGAAGACAGCTTATTACCTGCAGCAGCAGTAAGCGCTACCTTACGTAGAATACTTAGACCGCGTGGGCCGTTCTTTAAAAAGATTGCACTTACAAATCCAACCTTTACACACAATGGTTTACTTACAGATATAAATGATGGTAAAATTACCGCAGCACCTCCTAAAATAATTCCAGTTGGATTGCCAACTGTAGATGAAAAGCTTAATACAATTCCTGGCAAAAATCATAACCCAATTCTTGCGTGGATTTTAAATAATTTACTGATTAGCTTAATTCTGCTTTTGATACTGATTCTAATCTTCGGGATTATAACTGGCGACTGGTATTTATGCATTATTGCTGCAGTCGCAACTATTGGTGCGTATTTCAAACTCCTTAAAATGAAGTCCATTCCTGTTAATCCAAAGGATTTAAATAATCCGGAGGTAATGGCAGAAACATTGGAACAATTGCCAGAACAACCAGATTTTATTTTTAGCGAAAGTAATCCGCTAATTGTTGAGACCAATAATGGCGATACTAAGGTAACAACCGAAACTAAAGAGACTACGGCGGATGCTGATGGTTTATCCTACCAATTTGTAGGTACTTACACACCAGGCATCAATGGAAAAGATAGTGTAGAAGCTGCAAATTTCCGGGCAGCAGCAATAAATTTAAACAACAGAGAAGCCATAAAAACGCCTGAGAAAACGTTTACGCGTTTTGATATGGATAATGCGCAATTAAAACTACAGGAAGCAATAGACCCTCGTAAAGTTTTTCCTAAAATGCTGGCATCATTTGTAATTTATACGTTTAATAAAAACTGGCTTTTTAATTTTGAAAATCTGGTACCGGCCATGGCTTATCCCGATATGCCGGAGCCTATGTACGAAAAGCTTAGAGATATTTCTTCTGAGTTGTTGATTCCGAACTTACAGCTCATTCCTCAAAATACCATTTCTTTGTTGGTTACAAATCCAGAGTTTATCGAGTCGTACATGGTTGGGCTAAACCACGAATTTGGCAAAGAATTACTTTGGAGAGAATATCCAACAGATAAAAGAGGAAGCTACTTTAGACAATTTTGGGATGTAAAAGGCATTATAAGCAACCATAATAACCTCGATCCAAACCAGCTTAAGGAAGAATTTAAGGACATACAACCAATTGATAAATGGTATAGCAACAGTGCATTGGGCACACACCCTAAAAGAAAAGCTCCGGATGGAGAACAGGTGGTATTAGTAGTTAGAGGTGAGTTACTTAAAAAATACCCGAACACAATTATCTATGCGCAGAAAGCACATATTTTTAAAGATGCCAACGGTGTAATTGATTCGACTAAACAGCCAATTATTCAACCTGTGGCTACAACTGCAGAAATGGCTTCGGAAATTAAATTCCCAATGTTTAAGGCAGAGATAAACCCAGATATAAAATTCTTTGGCTTTGATTTAACTTTACCACAAGCAAAAGGTAAAGATGAACCCAAAATTGAATCTGATGATTGGGGTTGGTATTTCATCATTCAGCAAATACCTGGCGAACCTCGTTTCGGCATGGACATAAACTTTGAAAAAAGTGGCGATAAAGTAAGTTGGGATGATTTGAGCTGGGATAAGTATAATCCACAGAATGGTTTTATAAATATTGATGTTAAACCTAACAACGATTTCAAACCCGCAGCGCCAGAAAATGTGGATGATTGGGGACAAAATTCAGCTCGAATGGGGCACATCCTATATCAAAAACCCGTAATGATTGCCGTACATGCAAAAGAAATGTTAAAAAGTATATAACCCGAAAATTAATACGATTATGGGATATCTTGAATCACTAAAAGAAATTAAAGAGGTTAAAGCGCAAAGAAATAGAGCAGCGGGTGAATTGTATAAACTGCAAATGGCATACATTAATTTGGAGCGCAAGAATAAAGCTAATCCTAATGAAAAATATCAAGCGCAGCTTAGAGAATTAAAAGCTCAAATTGAGAAACTTAGCGCAGAAAAAAAAGATACTGCTTCCTTAACCAATCAGGTTATCGAACGGTTACACTTAAAACAACAGCCAGAACAACTTATAGAAGAATGGCAAGATGACATTCCGATAAACTTATTTCCTGTTAGGTTAGAAACCAAATACAGACAAACGCTTAGAGGTACACAACTTTTGGTTCGAGTTTATCCTGATGATATTTCGATAATTACTCATGAGCAGATGCTTACAGAAAGCGAGCTAAAATTTGGGCAAAAACACTGGCAAATACTATTTCAAACTACTAATAATAAAGAACTTACAAACAACGCATGGAAAAACATTTGGAAAGAATTTGGAGGAAATAGAGCGGCTTGGGTAGCTAAAAGCACAAAACCAACCAATTGGGAACAGCGGGCAGATTTAACCTCAGCAGAAGATTTAATTTTCGCTGATGCTGAAACTAAGCCAGATAGCTGGACAAAAGCGCCACATACAAATGTATTGCCAGATCGTTTCGTTTTAATGGGCTACAGAGCAGGCAAGGAAGTTCACCGTTCGGTTGGCCGTCAAATAAAGGATATTGTAATTGTTGGTCCTGCACCTATTGTAGATGAAAACGACCCATCTTTTACCAGAGATGATCAAGAAAATCGCATTCAATATGGAGAAGATTTTGCCTGGATGGCAGATTTTGATATCGCTGTAGAACAAGGCTTAGGTTTTATTATTCCACAGCGTGATGAAGATGTAAAACTTGGGTACGACCAATTGTTGGTTGTAGGCTTAAAAAGCTCAGCAGATGAAAATGATGGGAAGGAATTATTCGAAGCTTTAATTGATAATCATAAATATAGCGAAGAAGGTTTATCGCTACTTAAGCAAGGTACACCAACTAATAATACCGAAGCTGAAGATTCTGGTTACCAAAGTCAGCAATCGATAGAAGATTTTATACTTCAGGTAGAGAATGACCAAGCATTGTTCAAACCGTCAGATAATTTTAAAGAAGCTACTGATGGACAAAGGCTTGCTGAGTATTTTGGTGTCAGCTATGAAGTTTTCCAATCGGTATATAATAGTAACATTACCGACCACAGTGAAGCTATCGCGATGAATACTGCTTTGCAACCTGGTACGCTAGGTTATTTTGTAACCACAATGCTTAATGGTGTATTAGATGAGACCGATAAAGAATTATTGAGATACCATTTTATAAATTACGTTAGTGGAAGAGGTCCGTTACCTTCAATTCGTGTAGGAAATCAACCTTATGGCATAATTGTAACCAGCAACTTCGATACTTGGGTATATCAGCCTTCACGATTTGAACATATCGCATTCAATTCGCCCAATAACAGTGATGCATTTTATGTAAAAATGTATCAGATATTAACTTATATGGCGGCTCAATGGAAAGATAAAGCCGATTATTTACCGCAGATTACAAAAAATGGAGATGCGGGTGCAGCACTGCTAAAAATCCTTGGCTTACATCCTTCATCTGTAGAGTTCTTTCAGCGTAAAGGATATAGTTATAGTTACATAGAAAACATGGAGAAATTCATGATGGGTGGAAAATACTTTGCTGATACCATGATGATGGCAATTAACGCTTCGCATTTGAATATGCTGTTAAAATCTTGGGGATATAAAACGCAGAAGGAAAACGGTGTAAAAAAGACACCGCCAATGCTGCTCGAAATTATATTTCAACATTATAATACCAGATTAGATAAACACAACCTTGTAGATACCCAACCTTTATCTGAAGAAGAAAAAATAAAACCTTACGAGAAAGATGTCGATTTAAATTACATTGATTGGTTACTTGCCAACCTCGATAACGAAACTAATTTAGAAAAGCAGGATTTTGGCGATAAGGATAAACCTACTTCTCTCCTATTTATGATGCTAAAAAACGGATTATTGCTGGAAACCAACCACAGCATTTTTAAATTTTTAGCGACTAAAAATATCCATGCATCAGAATTGCTGCAAAGCAGAAAGTTTATGAACATGAGCACATCAGCTTCTGTAAGTCCGTGGGAGATTTATAAGGCACCAGTAAACAAACTCATAAATACAGAGCAGTCTGGTGCTTCATTATTTAATCATGTTCATAAAGCTGTTGTAGATTTAAGCATCACCAACAATTTAAAGGAAAATAAGTGGGCACTGAACATTTTAAAAGATTTGCCAACTGCACGTTTGCAAAGAGCATTTATCGAACATGTGGATACGCTTAGCTACCGCTTAGATAGTTGGCAAACCTCTCTTTTCGACCAACGAATTGTAAGTCAGAGAAACATAAGTTCAGGGGTAAAAGAACGCAAAACAGGCTTATATTTAGGAAGCTACGGGTATTTGGAAAATGTTAAAATGCGCAACACCCGAAAAAAAATAGCAGAAGCCTCTTTACCCGAAACACTTAGAGAAGGAGAAGATAATCTTTATGTTGAAAATGAAAATGGTGGATATGTGCATGCGCCAAGTTTAAATCATGCAACGGCAGCAGCAATACTTCGTAACGGTTATTTAACCCATGCGCATCAAGGCGATGCAGATTTGCTTTCCGTTAATCTTTCATCAGAAAGGGTTCGCAGGGCAAAAGCTATATTAGAAGGTATTAGAAACGGACAAACGCTTGAGGCTTTACTTGGTTATCAGTTTGAACGTGGTTTGCACGATTGGAGCACTAAAAAAGCAAATCCGGTAATATTAAACCAGTTAAAACCCGATTTTAGAAAAGCATTTCCTATTAAGAAAACTAAAATTCCGCAAGAAGGAAATACAACCGGACCAGAAGAAATAACGGATAATTACGAGGTTGTAAATGGCTTGGCTCTGGCCAACGTAATATTGCCTTTTCCGTTTGGTTTAACCAATTTACCAACGCTAAACGCCGAACAAATTAAAGCTTTGGAATTCGAAAAAAGTAATTTGGAAAACACGCTTGATGCACTTAAAGATTTACTTACAGCAGAAAGCGCTTACCAAATGGCCACTGGTAATTTTGAACGGGCAGCGGCAGTTATGCAATCCATTTCTAACGGAAACATCCCACCTGAAGTGGAAGTGATTAATACTGCCCGAAGCACACAAATGACATTTACAAATAGAATAGTTTTAACTTTTGATGCCACGCTTTCTACAAACCCTTGGCCGAACGTAGAATTAAGTGCAAAATCGATAATTGAGCCTGCTTTAAATCATTGGATTGGACAATTATTAGGCGATCCTGCCGATATAATTTGTTTAGTTACAGCAAAAGATTCAGCTAATAATGTAATCAATCAAACGGTAAGTCTGGAAGATTTAAATTTACAACCTTTAGATTTCGTTTTACTCATCAGAAATAAATTGGAAACTTCTGGTGCATCAGAATTAGAAAGTCGGATACGTTATTTCTTCCTCAGATCGAAACTTCTGCCTGATAATACCTTAGTTAACATACTATTTTCTGATAGTGGTAGTCCGAACGATTTATCGAAGAAATCCTTTGCAGAAATTTTACCATTTGCGAACTACATCCGCCAGTTAATTGGCAATAGTCGCCCACTTAATGCAGTAGATTTTGTTTCTACTTCAGTTACAGAAACTCCGGCAAATACTAATCCTACTGAGATAGATTTAACAGAACTTAAAAGCAAAACAGCAGGCCTATATCAGAATCACTTAGAAGCAGCCATTCAAACACTTCAGAATACGCTTAGTGCAATACAAATTAGCCTAACCGATACTACGCTTGAAAGTTTAAGGGTAAAACTTAAAGAAATTGCAGATATTCATTTTAATTTCGCTTTTCCCAATACTGCATTCGATAAAGGTGCAGACGCTGCAAATGTGCTTATCGAACAAGGAAAAACAGTTCTGTTAAGATTAATTGAAGTGCAGCAGTCTTATTTATCTCAAAACGCAAAATTAAATCCATCAGGAGAAATTGAACAGGAAAGCAAGAAGCTAATTAAAATGATTCAGACCATATTAGGCGAAAACTTTACCGTTATTCCAAAATTTAGTTTCAGTAATAAAACTGAAATGGTAGCCGCAAATGCTTCATCTGAAGAATTATTAACCTACGCTAAAAGTGCTGTAAATCCTCCTGCAGGTGAAAATGCAGGTTTAGGCATGAAATTACCTGTTGCCGAGTTCTTACACAGCGCATCTTTAGTTCGTGAAAAAATGCATACACTTGAAATGGTTAGATTGCTTCATGATAACTTTAATCAGGAAGAATTGAAGGGAAAACCTTTGCAGCTTCCCTACAAAAAGAATGATAATTGGCTTTCGGTCGAATTCCCGAAAAATACAGAATTACTGAACGACACAATTGCTTACGTTCATTATGCGCCACAGGGATTTAACGCCAATAACGCTCAAAGCGGATTATTGCTTGATGAGTGGACAGAAACCATTCCCAATCGAGAAGAAGTGAGTGGAATTACGTTTAATTACAATCAGCCAAATAGTAGTCCGCCACAAGCTATTTTATTAGCCGTTAGCCCAAATGAAACTGGTAAATGGGATTGGAATGATTTAACAAATACAATATTAAATACTTTCCAGCGAGCTAAAGAACGTGCAATTGAACCCGATGATGTTGATACAATGCCGAACTTAACAACCTTGCTTCCGGCTACTATGGCTGAATTTAGTGCAAGCCGTTTCACCAATATCTCTTTAGATTATTCGTTGAATCTAACCGAAAAATTTTTAAATGTTAAACATCTGGAAACTAAAATAAAATTACCATGATTCAACTAAGCGACCAAATCAAACAATTCTCGCCGGATGTCTTGTTTAAAGATTATAGGGTTTCATCTATCACAGCCTATAACCGCCTTGAACCAAGACCGCGAACAGAAAATTTTAGCGAAAGTCTAAAAGCTGCTGTACATGATGGGTTATGGTTTTTAACAAGGCAATGGCAAATGGGTGAGTTTGAAAGTGAAGATGCTGGTTCTGCAATTGATGCCAGATTAATTACTAAGCAACTCCATATAGACAGAATGGCTTTGCAACAAAACCTGGCAAAAATATATAGCGATGAGATTCCGATGGAAGCTCAGGTTGAAAGAGAGCAAGTTCCATTTAGCTTAGCCTTAAAAATTCAGGTTTCACAATACTTTTTAAGCTTGCATAGCCCGGTATTAAAATCGGCATATTTTGCAGTTTATTTAACTAAATATCCGCTAACGGAAGATAAAAATCCTGATTTTACGAATCAGGAAAGCAGTAAACAACTATTAAAAAGCACAATAAAACGCTCAATCAATGGAGAACTTTTATTGGCTGATGTTTTTGATGGAAGTTTTAGTAGTAAAGTTGGTATTTCTGCTACGGACCAGCCAACTATAGATAACATCATCAATGATCTTAAAAGTTGGTATCAACGCGTTTATACCCAACCCGAAACCGATATTGAAAAAGCATGGAATGGACAAAAACTCAGTTATGGTTTCACAACGGCTGCACCTAAGGCAGATGGAACTCATCTTGTTTTAGAAAGTCCGGAATACTACAACGGAAATTTGGATTGGTATAACTTTGATGTGAATCTAAATCAAAGAGAATTAAATGTAGACCAACCTGATTATGAACCGAATTTAACTACAGAAAGTGCAATTTCGTTTATTCCAACAGCAACAACTTTTAAAGGCATGCCAAACCAACGTTTCTGGGAAATGGAAGACAGGACAATAAATTTCGGAACGCTAAACGCCAAAACTACAGACCAACTCCTGCTATTGTTTGCCGAATTCGGTTTAGTATATGGTAACGATTGGTTTGTAATTCCTTACAGAATGAAAACAAATACCCTTTGCGAAATTGATGGTTTTGTTGTAAAAGATGTATTCGGAGATCGCACGCTAATTCAGGCAGCCGATGCAGGATTAGATCAGCAATGGCAGCGCTGGAGTATGTTCAATTTGAGCAACAAAGATCATATCGGAAGTTACAACAGGCAATTCTTTCTGCCTTCTACATTAGCCAATTCATTACAAAGCGCACCGCTAGAGCAAGTTAACTTTATACGTGATGAAATGGCAAATATGGTTTGGGGAATTGAAGAAGTTATTCCTGATGGAACAGGTATCGGTATCAGCGGCCATGATGCTGCAAATAAAGATAATGTTTTGCCAGATCCTTTGCCGCAATCAAATACCTTAATTAATTATAAATTAGGCAACACCGTACCCGAAAACTGGATTCCTTTTCTTCCGGTTCAGTTACCAGGTAGCAATCAGGACATTCATTTTCAAAGAGCTTCAATGCCAAAACTTGGTTCACCTCCCATTGATACAGTTAAAGCCAAGGGCGTTATTTTAACGGAACAAGTCGCTCCATACTTTATTAATGAGGAAGAAATCCCCTACTCTGGTACAGTTATTAGTCGGGCTTGGCAAAGAACAAGATGGTACAATGGCAAAACCTACAATTGGATTGGTAGATACAGACAAACCGGACGAGGAGAAGGAAGTAGTAACTTAGCTTTTGACCAAATAGTTGACGCTAAGAAATAGATTTAATGAAAAAATAGAAATTTGAATAAAAAGAAAGTGCCTTAGGGATCTCCTAAGACACTTTTCTTAAAATGGGTAAGTGGCTGTGCGTAATTCGAACCATTTTGTGTCTGAATTGATTGAAATAGGGAATTTTTCGAAAATTCTTAAAAAAAAGGATGATGGTGAATAATGACTTCTGATGATGGACCAGTATCTTTGCACCCGGTTTTGATGAAAAATATGCCATAGAAACACAGCATGATCAAATTGTGATCAGCCACCCACAAAGATGTTATCAGCAAGGCCGAACAAGACAAAAAGTTATCTACACGGAAGTTTGAACAGGACGGCCACGCTAATTTAATTGGTGCTGAATTTTTAATCAACGAGAATGGCAAGATTGATATTGTTTATTCTAATCGGTCTATCGGCGGTCATTTATCAGCAAATTATATAAAATATTTTTTTTTAATAAACAACGCCGAGGCAAGCCTCGAGGTCTCGTATCTGAAGATTAAAACTCAAATTCATAGTTTGATAATGTTATTCTGGTGAGTTTTTTTGATCACAAGCTTAACAAATAATCTAATGGTTATTTTCTTCTTTCCCTTGTCAACGGTGGGTGACAATGCAGAACAATCGTTGGATACTTCTTAATAAATTTACCCAGCTAATCAAATTTCCAGTAAGGCTAAGATCAATTCTCTACTGTATAACTACTTTCAAGGACTCCGTATTAAATCGTTTCCTAAGCCATTTCTGAAGTTTTTCTTTATCTACATCCGATAGCTTTTTGTTTATTATTCCATTAAATAATGTAATAGTATCAAGATTTCCGCTATCAAGATTTTTGTAAACTACATTATCAAGGCTGTATGATTTTAAAACAGGAAATAATGCCGTCAGTTCACCTGATATATCTGGTAGAGGAGGATTGAGTTTATCGGGGGGAAGCATTCTCATTTCCGCAGTATCACGCTTGAAAACGTCTTCCATAATGCTAGCCTTAATTTGTGAAAAATCAACTTCTTGCTTAGCACTGAGGCCTTGCCGGATGATAAGTTTAGTTCCCGTTAACTTATAATTCTTAAGCCTGTTTTTAATATTTAAAATTGTGGTGTCCGGAAGTTCATAGCCTATAAGCAGTAAATCTATTTCTTTAGATTTTGAAGTGTAGTGAAAATTCTTGCTAACAACCTGCGTGTTTCTAAAAGCGAATTGCTCCCTTACAAATGCCTGAGCATTATTTTCGAAAATGCTCTTATCCACGATACCGTAAGCAAGATAAATACTTGGCAGAATTGTTATGAGTACGCTTATCAATATATAACGGGAAACCTTCCTTTCTGTATCACTGTCTTCAAAATGTTTCTTTTCAAAATGAAGAAACCGAACGATCAGATAAGTTGAGATGCAGATGAACAGGCTATTAATAAAAAACAAGTATATAGCGCCAAGAAAATAAAGCCAATTACCATTTGCAAGGCCAAATCCAGCAGTACATAATGGAGGCATTAGCGCAGTGGCAATAGCAACCCCGGGAATAACATTGCTTTTTTCACGGCGTGTCATAGCGATAATGCCTGCGAGTCCACCGGCAAATGCAATCAAAACGTCCCATGTTGAAGGTGTTGTTCGAGCAAGCAGCTCACTTTGCGCATCATGCAGCGGTGTGATTTAAAAATATAGTGTCGATGTGGCTATGCTTATGATTGTTGCGATAAGTAGGTTTCGCCCCCCATTTTAACAAGCTCAAAATCATTTGTCCCTATTCCAAGCCCAATTCCCATAATTGGACCCATAAGGGGAGAAATTAGCATGGCTCCAATGACAACTGCTGTTGAATTCATATTTAAAACAACAGATGCTATGATGATAGCAAAAATCAGTGTCCAGAGATTACCACCTACAAATACTGAGTTCTTAGTGATGGAAGCAACTACTTCGTCCTCGTTGGCATTATCGAGCTGTAGGCTGAAACGACTGATTAAAAAAGCCCTTAATTAGGCCGAAAGACCGTTCTTTTTATTCCCCATTTGATATCCTATTATCCAATTGCCTAAATTTAATCTTAGATCTTCCCGAAATTAAGGAATAATTATTTAAAGCTAGCGCTTGTACCTTAACTTCTCCTTAAAATTTTTAATGGTTTTAGATAAAAAATACTTCCTTAACTAAAACGAGTTTAAAACAGGAAAATATTAAAAGCAGATCTTAAAGCTCGCTTAATATCTCTTTCTTGCTGATTAAGGCATTAATGTTTTAGTTATAGACATCCATAAATATATTTAGCAACAGAACCAGATATCTTGCTAAGGATTTGTCTAAAAGCTACCCTGATGAAATTTCCGAGAAATTCAAGAACATTTTGCCAAAGAATAAAGTTCTCGTTTACCAAAGCATATTGCCTTGGCATAAATTTGCACAAAACTTATACAAACACCAGAAAAGCGCTGCCCAAATCTGACCTGATATATCAACAGCTAAAAAGCGCATGAATCCCCTGTTAAACTTATACACATCTCGAACCTCTACCACCAAATACTCATCAATTTGTTGGAAATATGCTATATCACGTTGCCGCTTACACTTAGCATTAGACCAAAATCATCAGCTAATGAAGGAATATTTAAGCAATGGCTTTCATCTTATCGGTTAATGGTGATAATGAGATGTATATCACAGCTATTTTCTCACAATTCATTTCCAAAAAGCTATAGCCCCGTCATACCTATTCCCCTTCACCAATCTAACAATAAAGTGCAGAACTTCATTAAAATATGGCTACAGGACTTTCCTGCAGAAATAACATTGAGGTGCTCATCACCAGGATCTTCAATATTCACTCCAACCCCTCGCGCATCAAAGTCTGGAAAACATGGAACAAAGCTATGCCTTTGATCGAAAAGCTAGCCTTAAAACTTGGAACAACAAACGGTTGATCAAGGATACTGGCATCGAAATTAGAAAAGCCGATAATTCCAAAACAGACTGCGTACGGGCTATGAACCTTTTTATTAAGTCATAGGATTTTAAAAAAACAAAGCGAATGGAGTTAAACCTGTATTTAATATATTAATATACTTTTATATTCTAACTTAGTACAAAAATACACTATATATAAATATGCCAGAACAGCAACTAGCAGAAATTGAAAAGGAACATTTCAGCACACCGCTCAAGGCAGACGCCTTCGAAATGGACGATGAGACCAAGATTTCCCTGATCAGTGAACACTTCACCAGTATAATGGAAATCCTTGGCCTAGACCTCAGTGATGATAGCCTGAAGGGAACTCCGGGCAGGATTGCAAAAATGTATGTCAAGGAAATATTCAGCGGATTGAACCCCATCAATAAGCCCGTTGCTACCCTTTTTGAAAACCCCTACCGCTATAGCGAGATGCTGGTGGAAAAGAATATCGCTGTTTTCAGTAACTGCGAGCACCATTTCGTACCCATTACCGGTAAGGCGCATGTTGCCTATATCAGCAATGGAAAAGTGATAGGCCTTTCCAAACTTAACCGCATCGTGCAATATTATTCACGAAGGCCGCAGGTACAGGAACGGCTCACCATCCAAATAGCGGAAGAGATCAAACGGGTGATGGGAACCCAGGATGTTGCGGTAATCGTTGATGCCAGCCATCACTGCGTTTCCTCCCGGGGGATCCAGGATGCCGGCAGCTCAACAGTGACCAGCTCTTACAGTGGAAAATTTAAGGACCCCGACATTAGAAACGAATTTTTAAGATACATAGGCCAATGAGATTCCAGGACAAAAACATACTCATCATAGGCGCAAGTTCAGGCATCGGACTGGACCTTTTACAGCTCCTATCAAAACAGGGTGCTAACGTTTACACAGCCTCCAGAGGCCGCTCGGAACGCTGGCCGGAATCTGTCCACTATCTGCAGATTGATGTGCTTGAAAATATGGATTCACTTTCATCTTTTCTACCAGAGGTACTCCACGGACTTGTGTACTGCGTAGGCAATATCAACCTGAAGCCCTTTCCAAGAATAACGGAAAGCGATCTGATGGAAGATTTCCGGCTAAACGTTGTCGGCGCTACTAAAACCATACAACTTTCGCTCAAAGCACTAAAAAATGCAGGCTCCTCCTCGATTGTACTGATCAGCTCAGTAGCTGCAAGAACGGGAATGGGATTCCATGCCAGTACAGCAGCATCAAAGTCAGCGATAGAAGGCCTGGCCGTATCGCTGGCAGCAGAACTCAGCTCCAACCAAATCAGGGTCAATGTAGTCTCCCCCTCACTCACCGATACCCCTCTATCGGAAAAGCTGCTCAATACACCGGAAAAAATGGAGGCATCAAAAAAAAGGCATCCGCTAGGAAAATACGGGGAGCCGGCAGACATCAGCGCAGCGGTCGCATTTCTGCTCTCATCGGAAAGCAGCTGGATAACCGGGCAAATCCTACCCGTAGACGGGGGAATGGGAAGTTTAAGGACTAATCTTTAATTCATGGATATCACAAGTCTTTCAATTTCGAAGATGGAGCGCAGCTACCGCACTTCACTCATCAATTCACTCAACGGCTATAAATGCCTGCAGCTCATTGGCACCACGGGCAAAGACGGGCATAGCAACCTCGGACTTTTCAGTTCCGTCGTACACCTAGGCTCATCTCCAGCGCTTTTAGGTGTTATATTCCGCCCAAAATCACAAAACCACGATACGCTGAGCAACATCGAACGCACCGGAACATATACCATGAACAACGTAACCCCTGACTTTTTTGAGCAGGCGCACCAGAGCAGCGCAAGATACGAAAGCGGTTTCTCTGAATTTGTGGAATGCGGGCTGACCGAACTCTTCATTACCGGATTTGATGCCCCATTTGTAGCAGAGTCCACCATCCGTATAGCGCTCAATTTAAGGGAAATTCAGCCCATCAAAATAAATAATACAACGCTGGTGATTGGCGAAGTCGTCCACATCAGTATGAACAGCCAATTTATAGCTAAGGATGGATTCATCGACCATGAAAAAGCAGGGACGGTAACAGTAAGCGGTCTGGACAGCTATCATACCACCAAGCACCTAGCCAGACTCAGCTACGCAAAACCCGGCATCCCAACGCAACGGATCTAAAGCAACCCCATGGAACAAAAAACAACAGATGTGCTAATCATCGGCGCCGGAATTGCCGGGCTTTCCGCTGCCAAACTTTTAAAGCAGGCGGGAAAGCGCGTTCTGGTCATCGAGGCATCTAACGCAATCGGAGGCCGGGTCAGAAGCGACCTTAAGGACGGATTTATTCTGGACCGCGGTTTCCAGATCCTGCTCACCGCTTACCCAGAGGCTAAAAAGCTTCTCGATTACAAAAAGCTTAACCTAAGGAGCTTTATCCCCGGCGCAGAGATTCTTGATGCCTCCGGAACCCATAAAATCGGGGATCCATTACGTGCACCCAAGATGCTGCTGAAAACACTGTTTTCCCCTGTAGGCACCCTTGGAGACAAGCTGCGCCTTTTAAAGCTAAAGTTCAGCCTGTCATTTAACACGGTAGAGGAAATATTCGAAAAAAAAGAAACCGATACGCTCAGCCATTTAAGAGATCTGGGCTTCAGCGAAATATTCATTAAAAAATTCTTCAGGCCATTTTTTTCCGGAATCTTTTTAGAAAGCAGTTTAGAGACATCAAGCAGAATGTTTGAATTTGTATTCAAAATGCTCAGCGAAGGATCTGCTGCAGTGCCCGCACTCGGCATGGGCGAAATCTCAAAACAGCTTTCTGAATGCCTGGACAGCGAAGAACTGCTGCTGCATGAAAGAATAGAGAAAATAGAAAACGGCATAGCCTATAATAGCTCAGGGATGGCATTTTCTGCCGGCAGCATCATTATCGCAACAGAGCCCAAAAGCCTGTTTGGTCAAGATAAAATCGACCAACAGCCTGGCCAGATCTGGAAACCGGCCCATACCCTGTATTTTGCAGCGCAGAAAAAAACGCCGGTCACCAGACAGATTGCACTCAACGCCCTTCATGGGCAGGTTATCAACAACATCGCCTTTATGGATCATATTTCTCCCTTCTATGCGCCTATCGGCAAGTCACTGATATCGGTTTCGTTGAAAACAGAGCAGAAAGCATCTGGAAAACATTTAGAAGAAAAGGTTAGAAAAGAGCTTGCGCAATGGTACCCGGACTCAAAAGACTGGAAACTACTGGCTAGTTACGATATATCCCATGCCCTTCCTCAAAACAAAACCACCCATAACGCAATGGACCGGGAAATATACCGCCGTCATAACGTCTTCCTCTGCGGGGACCACATGCTTAACGGATCGATAAACGGCGCAATGAAGAGCGCCTCAATAGTTGTGGAAGAAATACTTAAAGCAGCCGGCAAATAGCAAACTGATAAATCTCCTTAGGAAAAAAGGATAAACAAAAAAACAAAATCAAAGACCATGATGTACAACCTTATCGGTGAGCTTCTTACGCTTGTCAAAAAATACGAAGGCAGCGCTACGCATCCAAAAGAGGATATCTTTTCTTTCCTTGACTGGCTGAACGTGGAAAATAAAAACAAAACACCGCTCCCACAGGATGAGCCCATATGGGAGGGAAAGACAAACGGCCGCTCGGCAGACAGCGTAATCAATACTTCCCTGGTACATCTTTACCGTTACGCCAGGCTTCACGCGAAGACAGCGGTTGCCGGGAGCCCCTTTTCAACACCCGATGAATTCATTTACCTCATTACCCTATCTTCCGGTGGCAACATGAGCAAAACAGCGCTCATCAAAGCCAACATCCATGAGAAAGCAACCGGGACACTGATCATTAACAGGCTCATAGAAAAAGGCCTGGTAGAGCAGCAGGGCACAGACAGCGACAAAAGAGCCCGGATTATTCACGTCACCCCAAAAGGCAGAGCAGAACTTGGTAAAAGCATCGAGAACATCAAGCTCGCATCAGCGAAGGTGACTCAGCCCCTATCCCGAGAAGAAAAACTCGAACTTATCGGGCTTCTGCTCAAGCTCGAAGACTTCCATTATGAGCGTTCGCTTGAAAGGCCAATCTAAACAAGGCATTAAGCCTGCGGTGCAGACCTATTCACTACATAACTACACAATGAACCGAATTACCCTTTAAACCGGGTCCAAACAACAAAATCAGAACGATGAAAGCAATCTTTGACAACGTATCTTCACAGTGCAGCAAAATAGTCACCAGAAGCTACAGCACCAGCTTTTCCCTTGGCATCAGCTTCTTAAGCCCCGAGCTGCGAGGTCCCGTTTACGCCATCTACGGATTTGTAAGGCTTGCAGATGAGATCGTGGACAGCTTCCATGGATTTGATAAGGCATCCCTTCTGTTAAAATTCAACAGCGACACAATGAAGGCCATCAGTGAATCAATCAGCCTAAACCCCATCCTCAACGCCTTTCAGGCAGTAGTCAACCAGTATAAAATCGATCACGAACTCATCCATCTCTTTTTTCAGAGCATGGAAATGGATCTTAAAAAAGAAACCTATACTGAGGAAAAATACGAACGCTACATCCTGGGCTCAGCACAGGTTGTTGGATTGATGTGCCTGCACGTCTTCACCAACGGTGAGCAGACAGCATACGAGCGGTTTAAAAAACCCGCTATGAAACTGGGCTCCGCCTTCCAGAAGGTCAATTTCTTAAGAGATGTGAGCGCAGATTTTCATCTATTAAGCCGGAGCTATTTTCCCGGTGTAGACCTTTCGCAGTTTTCAGACGAGCAAAAAAAAGAAATCCAGTCAGATATCGAACTGGACTTTGATGCTGCACTTGAAGGCATAACCCAACTCCCGCCCTCATCACAAAGAGGCGTATACCTGGCTTATCTTTATTACAGAAAACTTTTTAACAAAATCAAAGGGAAAACAGCTGCACAGCTCATCGCTCAGCGCATCCGGATTTCTAACCTTTATAAATTCCGGCTTATGATACACTCGCTTCTCCCCCGCAGAAAAACAAAAAAATACCAGAGTACAGCCAGCGCAGAAAGCCAGATATCAGCAATCGCCCAACAGCCAGAGAAGGCAACAGCTATGGAAATACTGAAGCCCCAAAGCTCAAAATAATATTATAACACTGGCTGCAATGAAGATCATAAAAAAAGAAAACCTGCCTTCCAAGATTTGCGAGGTCTGCAAAAGAGCATTTTCCTTTCGAAAAAAATGGACCAGAAACTGGGAAGCGGTCAAATACTGCAGCTCAGGTTGCAGAAAAAACAGCACATCAAAACCCTAATTCAAAAACTGGAAGGCCCCTGATAATGCAGCAACCACAAATAAAAAAGCAGATGAAAGCGCAAACCTTATCCCCTATCGAAATCGACAGAATCATCGAAATGGCCTGGGAAGACCGGACAACCTTTGATGCCATCAAAACGCAGTTTGGACTGAATCACTCAAGTGTGATCTCGCTGATGCGCCAGGAAATGAAGCAGAGCAGTTTCAAGATGTGGAGAAAAAGGGTGTGCGGCAGATCGACCAAACACGCCTCTATGCGCACATCAAACATCACAACATTTAAATGCGACCGCCAGCGGGCCATTAGCGCAAACAGGATTAGCAAAAGATAAGCTTCATGGAAGAGATCTCATTTAACACAGACTACAAAGCAATACTGGAGCGTGTCGCAACTATAGATCCACTGAACTATGCCAGGACAAGAAATTTTATAAATGGCGGGGTTAGCTACCTGTCCCCCTATATTTCCCGTGGCGTCATCAGTCTGCCCGAGGTCGCAAGATCGGCGCTCCATAATGGACCTTCTGCACAAAGCGCCGAAAAATTCATCCAGGAACTCGCCTGGCGTGAATATTACCAGCAGATCTGGCAGGCCAGGCAAGCGCATATCTGGCAGGATCTGAGGCATCCGCAGCCAGATGTACAGCGGACAGACATGATCAGCGCAATAGCAAAAGCCAACACCGGCATAATATCGATCGATGAACAAATAAACAGCCTTTTCATCACGGGGTATATGCACAATCATGTTAGGATGTACCTGGCATCTATTACCTGCAATATCGCCAAAGCACACTGGATCTTGCCATCAAAATGGATGTATTACCATCTGCTCGACGGAGACATTGCGAGCAACAACTGCAGCTGGCAGTGGGTAGCCGGCGCTTTTGCAAATAAAAAATACTACTGTAACCAGGAAAATATAAACATGTACACCATGAGCACCCAGCAGGGCACCTTCCTTGACCGGCCTTATGAACAGCTTCCGGAAATGCCAATACCTGAAATTCTAAAGGAAGGCATAGCTATTGAATTAATCACAAAACTTCCCAACACCAGCCTCCCAATTATTGATACCAGCCGTCCAACGATTATCTATAACAGCTATAATCTGGATCCTATGTGGAGAAAAGATCAAAACGCTAACCGAGTGCTCCTATTAGAACCCTCCCATTTCGACCGCTTCCCGGTCAGCGAAAAAGTGATTGGATTTATTCAAGATCTTAGCCGAAATATTCCCAGCATCCAGATCTACGCAGGAGAAATAGCCGAACTGCAGGCTCTTTATAGCCAGAGCGGCCTTGCTACGGGGCAGGCCTTTATCTCAAAAGACCATCCCGCTTTCAATCATTACCCAGGGACAAGGGACAGTTACGAGCGAATATTTCCAGAAGTTACCGGCGAATACCCCTCGTTTTTCAGCTACTGGAAACGATGCAGAAAATACCTGGATAATCTGTAAACTTCTGCTTTCTCAAAGCAAGTAACAAATAATTAAAAAAGCATATCACACTAAAGAAACTACTGTAATACAGAAGAAACAATTAAAAAAAACGCAGAGTTTATCCTAAACCTAAACATTATGGGCACAGGATTTGAGGAGCTATCACCATGAAAACAAAATACCTATATCTATCGCTCGGAACGGCCGCAATCTCGCTTCTGCTGCTGCAGTCATGCGCGGTAAAGTCAAAAGACGTAATCGCTGTCAAAAACTTCAATAGCGAAAAATATCTGGGCAAATGGTACGAAATCGCAAGGTTCGATTATTCCTTTGAAAAAAACATGGACAACACCACCGCTGAGTACGCCCTTAATCCGGACGGTAGTATAAAAGTGATAAACAAAGGCTTCAACTATAAAAAAAACAAATGGAGCTCCGCTCAAGGCAAGGCTAAGTTTATCGGATCAAAAAGTGAAGCTAAACTAAAGGTTTCCTTTTTCGGGCCCTTTTACGGAGGCTACAATATTGTAAGTATCGATAAGGACTATCAGAACGCATTGATATATGGAAGTAGCACTAAATACATCTGGCTGCTCTCCAGAACCCCAAAATTGGATAGCAAGACCAAGGAAGCTTTTTTAGCTAAAGCAAGACAGGACGGCTACAATACCGGAAAGCTGATCTGGGTAAAGCATGATAAAGATTAAATCTGACAGCTGTTTAGGGTCAGTTACAAACAAAAGAACTGCCCAAACGTGATCGAGTAGGAAGGGAATCATTAATTGACTACCTGTCCCTCTCACACCTTTGTACGTACCGTTCGGTATACAGCGGTTTGTTGAAACAGTATCTCTTGACAACCGATGATATTCACCTGTTATCAAATCTAAAGAAAATGCCGGAAAATGAAAAAATTTCAGGCTATCCGAAACTAATCAAACGTTAAAAGTATTCTAAGGCAATAGCCAAATTATCCCTCACTATTCATTTGGTGCGGGCGTCAATATAGGCTCGGTGAAATAAATATTGGGATTCCTGAACATGCGCTGGGTCTGGGGGCATATTCAGTTGATTTACAGTTGGCCAAGTGCACTGATTCAATAATGAAATAACTACCCTTAAAAACAGAAAGGAATTCTGCTAACCATAGCTTGGCCATTGTCACATCATATTTCGAGAAGGGCGCTATCACTAGAATACAAAAAGGATAGCTATTTTACCCTTGCCAAATACCTTATTTAAGTAATGAAAGGAATCAACTTCTACTTGAAAAATATTTGAAACCATCAATGCCCGTTGTGCCGTGCGCCATTAAGACATTTATATCCTTTTCCGTCATAGCGTTAATGTATTTACTGGTTATTATCTGCGCACCATATTCATCCAGAACAGGCCCTATCTGATTGTAGCCGAAGTTTATAGTAGCATCACTTCCTTCGACTGGAAAGCATGCGTTCATATTTTTCAGGCTAATCTCAGTTCTATTATTATGGATCAAGTAATGTTCTAGGTTGAGGATATTACAGATTGTGATGGTAGAAGAGATTAATTTCCCTTGATTGAGTTGCAGGTTATCTGGGTAGGAAGATAGGTCAACACTTTTTAAAATGAGCAGCTCTGAGAATTCTTATTCAATGAGCAGGTCGTAATCCACCAGCGCCTTGAATAACTTTTCGCTCACCCCTTGCTGTTCAGCAAAATCATACTATTTACTTCGCTGACTATTAAAATTTTTCTTTTAAGACCCTTCAACTTTGGCTGGAATTTATTTGATTTTTTAATATCGCTGATTTTTCAACTAAGCTTTATTGTTCAAAGGCTCCCCTATCTCTAATCGATTTTTTAGGTCGTTTGGTTCTTTGAATATCATAAGGCTGGGGAATTTCATCAATACCCGAATTAATACCTTTACTATTTTTTGAAAGTTTAAAATTTGCCTTTCTTAAATCTTTATCAATCTTTATGAACAAAGGGTCTGCTATGATATCCTTTTCTCCTTTGAATACTTGCTGCTCATTGGGATATAAATTGTAGTCCCACCTTATATTTTTGTTTTTATTATTTGAAGTTACTTTTCCCCCTGGACGGGGAACAATAATATTGTTCAAGAAAATGATATCTTCTGAATTATTCGCAAATAATTCTTGATAACCAACTGTTTGTCCGTTCCAATAAGTTGTATTGTTAATGATATCTACATATTTTGTTCTAAAAACATGAATGCCTGAACCACCATTAAAGGCACTTAGATTATTTGCAATTAATGCTCTACCCTTCCATTCGGGTCTTTGCATATTTTTTTGTTTTTCGGGTAATAAATTTTCGCTTTGATGTTTTGTAACTACTGCAACGTCGGCATTTGGATTAGTAGCACCATTTTTTTTTAAATCTGTAACATCTATCAGAATGCCGTTTCCATCGCTTAGTTTACCGGTCTTTTCCCAAGGAACCAAAGTTTTATTGTCCCAAACATAGTTCCGCTGTATCACCATGTGATAACCTGGAGAATCATCGAATGCCCAATTATTTAGTGTAGTAATCCCTGAACCAGCATAACGCATGTACCAAGCGTTTTCAAAAACCTTGCAATCTTCTACAATTACATAATCTGCTTCTAAAATGGTTATTCCACCACCGGGACATTTACCTACCGTGCTGTTTTTAATTATGATATGGTGAGGTTTTTGATAAGGTGAATTCTTTCGACCATCAATTGTGATACCGTTTGTATTATATAATGGATTAGGTGTTTTATTTTTTGCATCAGTTAATGCGGCTAATAAGTTTATTGAATCATTAGCGCCTAAAATTGTTATGCCATCAATAATTTCATAAGAGGCTGTTATACTCACCCCTGCCCAACCAACTGGACGAATGGTAGGATGAGTACCTGGTAATGCTTTCCAAGAAATCCATGCATTGGGTTTTCCTGATCGATGAATTCTTAAAACTGCCCCACCATCATATTTATCATCATTGGTATAATCACCATTTCCTAAATACACAACATCCCCTGGCTGCACCACGTCAGCTGCTTTTTGCAATGACCTAAAAGCGGTCTCCTCTGTTTTCCCATTATTATTGTCATCACCATCTACGGCCACGTATAACGTTCGAGCATTTACACTTGTGTTGAATCCGACACTTAAAATCACTACTAAAAAGCACCTTACTTTTTTTTTAAAACTTTTCATGAGCAACTTTTCTTAACAGCATATATTGTTACGGTATTCAGACCGCAGGTTTAAGCCATCATCATCGAAATTCTGATATACCTTACCGCTGACGATTAAATTTATTGATTTGATTTTTTTTTACGGTACAACTACCACATTAGTAGATATTGCTTGATTTGTAGCACCTAAAGCTCCAATTGAAGTTAACGTTACAGTATAGGTACCAGAATTAGTATATACATGGCTAGGAGATTTAGTAGTCACGGCCTGACTTCCATCACCAAAGTTCCAAGAATAATTTACTCCATTGGTTGATATATTATTAAATGAAACACTTTTCCCATTAACAATTGAAGTGAATTGAGATGTTGGAATTAAAAACGCAGGATTTATTACAATAACTACATTATTGTATAAAATATTGGAAGCAACATTCGGACTAGCAACTCTAACCGCGATTGCATGATTGGTATTTAGATTAGACAGCAAATATGGCAAATCAACAGAAATGGTAAAAGGTGCAATCTCAGCACCATCTGGAATAGTAACGGACTGTTCAATTGTATATCTGTTAGCCGGTAACAATACAGTATTAGCCAGAAAATTATTTGAAATTAATTTGGTAACCGTATCTGTAGGTGTTGTGATGTTAACATTAACTACACCGTTTCGTTGTGTACCACTCCGGTAAACTCCTAGCGGCACATTAAACTTATTGGCTGAGCTGTTTATAACATATCTAAAAACTTGCCCTGGTGTAGCTAAAGTATTAATGTTGTAAATGCCATTGCCGCCAATACCAAGAGCAGCAACCGAAGCTGCTGGTAAATAAATTTTCTGCTCTGCAAAAGAAACCTCTGCTACCTCCTGGTATTTACACGATGAAATCAACATAGCAATAAGAACGCTAAAGAGCATTATATTTACGTTATTGAAGAATTTTATTTTTTTCATAATTTCTTAAACTTAAAAATCTTAATATTAGGTTACCAATTAGGATTTTGTTTGATACCCGGAGCCAGGTTTAAATCTTCTTGTGGTATTGGATATAAATACATTTTTCTAGCATCAAAAGACCTATTTTCAACCACAAATGGTGTGTAAGAGAAAGTGGTAAGAGAAATAGCTTTAATATCAACTCCGCGAAGTGGAGCACCTAAAGTTTGTGGTGCAATCATCCAACGTCTTACATCCCATGCCCGATGATCTTCAAATGCAAATTCTACCCTTCTCTCTTGTATAATCCTATCCTTTACAGCCTGACGAGTATTTACTGTGGCCGGAATCAATGGCATTGCTATACCAGTCCGGCTTCTCACCCTGTTAATATATGCCCTTGCGGTCGCCAGATCTCCCAATTCATTTACGGCTTCTGCGTAGTTTAAATATATTTCAGATAATCTAAAGTAATTCCAGCTATGTACCGCCGTTGCCGTTGGTGTATTGTTGATGTATTTTTTGATATAATAACCAGTTTTTGTGGCGTCAGGAATTGGCTTTGCATCAAGTCCACCATTATAAATTTGAAGCACCCTGTTGAAACCAGCTGTGTTGATCAGCTGTTTATTGTTTACAGCAATGCTGAAATCAAGACGAGGATCTCTAGCATTGTCACCAGTACCCGAAGTATAAATATTGGCTACATGTACCGGATTGTTCCAATCAAATGCTACTGCAGTTTGGGTTGCTCCCGTACCTTGTCTAATCTCATAAGCATCTACCAAATTCTGGGAAGGGTTGGTTCCGCTTTTCCCCTGTAAACCTATTGGAAAATTCGCTTGTTCGAAGCTGTTTGAAGCCGTATTTCTTCTGGCAAATATAATCTCAGTTTGGTTGAAACTTGCTGCATTAAACTGATTGGGATAGGTGTTGGTTAAACTTGATACATTATAAGCGTTAATTAGATCTAGTGCTGCATTAGCTGCAGCCTGCCAGCGTTGTGTACGAGTAGTTGTATTACTTGATAAAGAAATCAATTCGGGGTTAGAATAGCCACCCGCCCATGAGGGATCATTAAACAAATCGCTGGCTGCGTACAAAAGCACCCTGCTTTTTAATGCCATGGCTGCCCCCCTACTTACCCTTCCTAGTTCTAATTGACCCGAAGTATACCTTAAAGGAATTTGAGTTGGGGTTCTATCTACATCCGTACCTGGTACAGTCGCATTAATTATCGCATCGCACTCACTAACAATAAAGTTAATACATTCGTCCAATGAATTTCTCTTAGTCGTACCCACGATTTCTGTGCCCTCCGTTTGTTTAAAAATAGGCACTCCACCGTAACGTTTTACCAATTCAAAATAGAAGAAAGCTCGTAAAAACCTTGCTTCGTATTTCCATACAGCAATTTCATAAGACCTTTGTCTGAATATGGCTTGTTGAGCGCCAGATGGGTCTAATTTATAAAGGTCTAGATTAATGTTATCGGAAGATTCAAGAAATAAATTTGCTCGTCTTATTGCCCTATAATAAGATGGCCAAACGTTATTAGGATTATTAATGGAATTCCAACTACCATTATTGAAATTTTGAACACTACTATTTTCCTGGGCATGTTCTGCCTCATCAGTAGCAGAAGCCATCATGGCTGTTCCACCAATATTTAAAAAACCCTCTTGGAGTTCTACATATACTGCATTCAGTAGCTGAGATGTACGCTCATAGGATGTTTCTATTTGTTCTTTTGTTAAATCTGTTACGATTTCTCTATCGAGCTTTTGACAAGCAGATAGAAACAGAATGGCAACTAAAAGCAAGTGATATAATCTATTTTTCATTATTTTAATTTTAAATAAATTCGTTTGAATTCTATCTTTTATGAGTTGTCGATTAAAATCCCACCCTTAAACCCACGGAATAGCTCTGTAGTGGTGGATATCCAGTATCTAAAGATTCTGGGTCTCCGTAAGGAATTTTATCAATTGAAAGTAAATTTGTTCCATTTATGAATATTCTGCCGTTGGTTAGTTTAATTTTTTGCAATAATGATTTCTTAAAACTATAACCAATTTCAACGCTTCTCAATTTAATGAAGCTACCATCTCGCTCATAAAATGATGAAAAACGATAATTATTCTGATTTCCGTTTAAAGATAACCGTGGAAACTCAGCGGTTGCAGCCGTTGTGGGCGTCCATCTTTCTAAAGCAATGGCTGAAGCACTGGCATTGGCATTTTGAAACTGACTAAAATATGAGCCATTTAAAAACACAGACCTTCCGGTAACGCCCTGAATGACAAAATCTAAATCAAATCCTTTGTATTTTAGGCCAGAATGAAAACCTAAAGATAAATTTGGAGTGCCAGGATTACCTACAACAACATTGTCGTTGCCATCTATAATTCCATCAGGAATCCCATTAGGTCCTCCAATATCGGCGTATTTAATGTCCCCAACTCTAACATTAGCACCAATTGGTTTAGCACTAGCATCTACATCCGCTTGGTTTTGAAATAAGCCTAAAGCCCTCAAACCGAAAGGCACGCCAATTGGTAAACCCGTTGTTAAGGTAGACCTATTTAAATCAGGCGATTCATCACTGAAAATAATTTTGTTTTTTGCATAAAACACATTTGCTTCTGCAAAAAAGCTAAGCGCCTTAGAAGACTTATTATTATAACTCATTACGGCCTCAAACCCTTTATTATTTACTTTTCCAACATTTAATAGCGGAAATTGATTGTATCCTAAAAACATCGGAATACTGGCACTTGATGCTCCACCAGTTGCATTAACTGATGGTAATAAATCATATCTATCTCGATCAAAGAGATCCATCGAGAATTTAAATTGATTTTTTAAAATAATTTCGGCTCCGATGTTGGCCACTTTTTCTTTTTCCCACGTAATATTTGGGTTGGCCAAACGACCTTCTGTTAAAGAAAAAACGGTTGTACTGGCACCAAATACATAAGATGCGCCAGAGGGATACCGTTGTTCGAATAGAAACCTTCCACCAATATTATCATTTCCGGTAAGACCGTACGAGCCTCTTAATTTTAAAAGACTTATGGTCCTATTATTTTTCAAAAAATCCTCATTAGATGCTATCCATCCCACAGATGCTGCTGGAAAAAACCCGTAACGGTTTCCTTTTGCAAAATTCTCTGAACCCATAAAACCAAAAGAAACCTCAGCGATGTATTTATTATTGTTTACATAAGTTACTCGACCACCGCCGCCATTTGTTTTATAAGGCAGAGCATTATTTGCTGCTGAGGTTGTAGGTTGCTCTCTAATGATATTGTAAGAATCGGAGTTGTAAAATAATAATCCTGTTATACCGTGAATACCAAAAGTTCTATTATAGTTTAATGAAGATTGAATGCCAAAACTTCGGTTTTCTCCAGGATATAGTTCCTGACCACTCAGTATCAGATTAGGTTCTGCAATCGCAGGCGAATATACTGCCGTACCACTATTATTACTAATGATGTACCTTTGAACTTGTTTAGTTTTACCCGAGCCACCTTGAAAATAGTTATTGAAAGATATACTTGCTGAAGCACTTAATCCCTGGGTTATAAAATCAAGATCGTGCCTTAAACTGAAATTAGATTGAAATGTACGGGCGTTATATTCAAAAAAACCGGTCCCTGCTAAATTAGCAATTGGGTTTGTTAAACCAGCTGTACCTGCAAAAGAACCATTTGGAATCGCTGCTCCAGTCACAGTAACCGAATTATCAGGGATACGAACTGGGAAAGCGTTAGGCGGAGTAGAAGCAAAAGCATTGAATGAACCACCCGAAGTAATTTGGTATGGATTCGCTTTATCTTCCACATTTCCACCTAGTAATAATGTTGCAGAAAATCTTTTGGTAATATTTACCTCTATGTTAGATCTGAAATTATACCTACTATAAGTCGAATTGCTACTTTCTTGATCATCATCTCCAAAGTTTTTATACAAACCTTGTTGATTTATGGCATTTAAAGCGACAAAATACCTAACTGTTTTATCTCCTCCGCTAAAATTTAAATTATAATTAGAAACAGGTGCTGTTTTCCTCAAAGCCTCGTCATACCAATTTATGTTAGGATATAAGGTTGGGTTATTACCCGTTTTATAAGACTCTAATGCAGTAGCATCATATAGAGGTGGCCTTCCATCATTTGCTGCCGCCTCATTGTACAAGCTAGCATAATCAAAAGAGTTAAGTGTTTTTGGAATTGAAGTTGCTCTATTGAAGCCCAATTGCGAACTGAAGCCAATAGATAAAGGGCCAGCTTTACCTCTTTTAGTGGTAACCAACAATACGCCATTTGCGCCTCTAAAACCATAAACAGCCAAGGCTGAGGCGTCTTTTAATAATGATATCTCCTCTATTTCTTCTGCTACAAGTAGTTCATACGAACCAATAAAGCCATCAACTATCACTAATGGTTCTTGACTTACTTGACCTTGATAGGAATTTCTACCTCTTGATAATAATGAAGGTCTATCATAACCTGCTTCAGAACCTCCTTGAGAAACCGTTAATCCAGCTAAACGACCATATAGTTTGTTGCCAAGATTAGTATTGAAATTTTTGGTGAGGATATCGCCTTTGATCGTAGAGATGGCGCTGGTAATGAGCACTGAATCTTGACGACTATAGCCAATATATCTTTGCACATTTCTTGGCATAATTTTAATGGAATCAGTTTTCAAACCGCTTTTTGAATCATTTTTCCCTTTCTGCTTAACTTGCGCCAGAGCATCGGATTGGAAGAATGTAAATACAGCTGTAAAAATTATAATTGGGTAATATCTTAATTTCATAATTAATCTGTAATTGGTTATCAATTAATTGATAATTTCAGTTGAACCGATAGAATTTAATCCTGGATAATGGTTCATTTTTACCACCCAGGGTTTTGGATCATATTTGGATTTCTTAGAATCTCGTCCCTATCATAAGGATGTAAATACAATCTTTTAGGAAACACACGATTTTCAACGACGAATTCTTCATATCTAAATTGACTAGCAGGCAGTGTGGTGATTCTTAAACCTAATACAGCACCATTCATAATGCCATCGTTTTCTGCAATTAACCAACGTCTTACGTCCCAAATTCTGTAATTTTCAAAAGCCAGTTCTATGGCCCGCTCATTTTGCAGCCTTAATCTAAATTGATCTTTGCTCAAACCAGCAGGCAATGGTGGCATGCCCGATCTTAAGCGAATGGCATTAAGGGCATCATAAGCTGATACGGGAATAATTGGAGGTGTGGCACCTGTAGCTACACCTGGTCCTTGAAATTCATTAATGGCTTCAGCATAGTTTAGCAATAGTTCATTGTATCTAAACACACTAATAATTGGAACCAGGTTACCTGCATATAACAGGTCGGGAACTAACTTTTTCATCCAAGCGCCCGTTTTACAGGTACGTGAATGTACGCCGCCTTGAAAAGTTTCTAGAATAGGTTGGTTTTGACTAAATCTGGAACCGTTAAAACCAACAGTTTGGGCGAATCTAGGATCTAATTCACTATACTTCTGTACCAAATCATTACCAGATGAGCCCCAGGTCTGCACGGTACCATCTTTTTTTTCATATCTTTTAATAAAACGGTGATTTACTGCTGTACCAGAGAAGTAACCGTCGAAAGGAGGATCCATATTAGGGAGCACATGCTGCCAAGGATGACTAAATCTACCACTCGATGGGAATCCTTTATAAGACAAGATAAGTTCATTGTTATCTGGTGCTTCCCAAGATTCGCGATAATTACCCAAAACAGCTCTATTCACAGGGACTGGGTTTCTTTTTGCAGGGTCGTTTAACAATTGAAAACCTTCACCTGTAGCCGTGTTCAATGCTACCAAGGCAGCATCTGCAGCTAACTGCCAACGTTGCGCACTAAAATTACCATAACAAATCAAACTGTTGTTGCCATAACTAATGTAAGGTGTGCCCGTATTAAATAATGGACTTGCGGCATACAATAATGTTCTAGACTTTAGGGCGGCGATAGCACTTTTGTTTACTCTGCCCTTTTGAGCCTCAACGGGGAACCCCGCGGGTAATTCAGTAAAAGCTTCATCTAAATCTTTGATAATAAAATCGACGCATGCTTGTATTGAACTTCTTGCTAATGTAGAAGACTCTTCAGCGGTAAGACGTTTATTAATAATTTGGAAACCGCCATAGCGTTTAAACGTTTCAAAATTGTTAATAGCCCTTAAAAATTTTGCTTCTGCTTTTACCTGTTGTTTATAAGCTGCTGTAACAGGTGCTGCATCAATTCTTTCTAATAAGATATTAGCCAACCTAATGCCTTTAAATCTAGCAAAGTACATTACATCTTCATCACCCAAAATGGTTGTTGGCTGTACAGAACCGCCATTCCAGGCATTGTTTGAGGTAAAATCAGCCGTCGATTCTGCCTCATCAGTGGCACCTGCAAAAATTGTGGTTGCTTGGGTAGGTATTCTTCCTGTTGGTGATACCGTTAGTGTACCATTCAGCCCATCCCTTACACCAAAAAAGGTAGGTATACTATATTGATAACCAGTTGAGATGTATTGTTCGATCTCTTCCTGAGAACTGAATACTTTATCTTCATCTAAACTGATTCCAGGTGGCTTTTCTAAAAATTGGGTGATATCTTTTTTGCACGAAAAACTCATGCAAACTAACAGCATCAATGTTGTTTTGTATAATAAACTTTTCATCATTTTCATTTTAAAAATTAATACTGGTGCCAAAATTTACTGTTTTAACCAATGGATAAGGTTCTTCGTTAGCATTAGTAGTCGGATTTTCTGGATCAATGCCTTTAACTACTTTTGACCAAGTGAACAGATTATTTGCAGTGATATAAAATCTTGCGCTTTTGATTCTAAGTTTTTGAAAAACTTTGGACGATAAAGAATAACCAATTTCTACATTTTTAAGTCGGAGATAACTTGCGTCTGCATAAAATAGTGTAGAGGTACGGTAATTATTCTTATCGCTTGTATTATTGCCGACGGCAAAACGAGGAAAATTGATAGGCAAACCCTGTGCATAGCGCTCTGGGGTCCAGCTTTCCAATAATGTATTTACGGCGCCAGTAGGTATGGCATCAAAAAATGCCTGGGTTGTTCTACGGGAATACTGTAAAGAAACATTATCAGTACCTTGAAAAAGTACAGAAAAATCAAAGCCTTTAAATGTACCTCCTATGTTAAAACCATAAGTAACTTCAGGTATATCAGAATAACCAATTGGAACAACATCGTCAAAATTCACGATTCCATCTCCATTAACATCTCTAAATTTCACATCACCTGGCTGCAGTTTATTATTTTGAACATCATAAAAAGGACGATTGGCATCGTTAACTTCTTCCCATGAATTAAAGAATCCATCGGCTATTAAACCAAAGCCTTGCCCGAAACGGTTTCCGGTTCTATTTTGATAAGAAAAAGTTCTTGTAATTTCATCCTGTTCCAAAATGGTATTTCTTGCAAAAGAGTAATTTCCTCTGATGAAATAATTAAATTCACCAATTTTATCCTTGAAGCCAAGGTCAAACTCTAAACCTCTGTTTTTCATCTTACCAAAGTTTTCCGGTGCCGCTTGGAATCCCAGATTACCACCTATGGTTTGAAATGTTGCTAAGATATTATCCCTGTTTTCCTGGAAAATATCGAACGTTAAATTGAACCTTTCATCTAATAAATTGGCATCAAAACCGATGTTACTCTTGATTGCCCTTTCCCAAGTAAGATTTGGATTGCTTCCTCGTCCTTCCCTTGTCCCATTTCTACCACCAATAAGCCTATAACCGCTTAAATTTAAACCAGTATAATAGCCTCCAGTTCTGTTAAATGCTGTAGGGCGGTATAAAAACCGGTTATTCGATTGTAAAAAGTTTGAACCAATCTGATCATTCCCCACCTCACCATAGGATCCTCTTATTTTCAAGAAAGAGAGAATCTTATTTTTTGGGAAAAACCCTTCTTGTGTGGGAACCCAACCAGCAGAAAAAGATGGGAAAAATCCGAATCGCTGTCCCGGTGCAAAATTTTCTGAACCATTATAGGCGAGTGCGATTTCGACTAAGTACTTGCTTTTAAAGTCATAAGTTGCTCTACCAACAACACTTTGGTAAGTGTTTGCTACCAAATCAAAATAACTTGGGTCGGTAGCTCTAATTTGATTGTACAATGCTAAGCCTGTAACATAATGGTTGCCAAATTTTCGTTTATAATCAAAAGCAAATTCTGAGGTTAATCTATTATTTTTATCTGGTGCAACGGCAAATCCTCCTAATGTCTGCTCATCACCAAGTGGAACAATATTGGTTGCTCCGTTTGCACCTCTAATCGCCCTGTAGAGTACAACTGAATTGGTATAAGTTGTTTGCTGGGCATTAAAATTCTGGTAGGCAACCTCGGCATGCGTGGTTAAACCGGGAGTTATAAAATCCAAATTGTGATCCAAGCGAATGGATCCATTGAGCGTATTGTTAAAACGAGTTCTGTACCCATTATTATATAATCCAATTAAAGGGTTATCGCTTCCATTGCCTGATAAGGAGATGAGTTTACCGTCAATGATACCCGGAGAGCTAAGTGGGGTTGCCCTTAACACATTATCAATAATCCCTCTGGTATTGGCAACATTTGGGCCAGAGCGATCTTCTGTTTGAGATGACAGTCTTAGCGTAACTTTAAACTTTTTGGTCACCTCAAAATCCAGGTTCGACCGAAAATTGTAACGCCTGTATTTAAGTTGTTGATCTACTGCGGAAGCCACAGCATTTGTATTGAACAATGCTTCTTGATCGAAAAAACCCGCAGAAATAAAATATTTAACTTTTTCCGTCCCCCCCCTGATATTTAAGTTATGTTGCTGCTGACCTGCGGATGGTTTAAAAATGAGATCGTACCAGTTTACGTTTGGAAAAAAAACAGGATCTTCTCCAGAACGGTATTTAGCTAAGTCTGATTGACTAAACCGGGGTGTGAAAGAGGCTTGTGAATCATTAATATAGGCATCATTAAATAAGGCTTGATTGAATGAATTGGCATAATCAAAGCTATTCATGTTTTCTCTGATATCAGTAAATTTATTTATCGCATAGTTAAAAGTATAACTTATGGATGGCGCACCAATCTTACCTGCCTTGGTCGTAATTAATATTACGCCGTTTGCCCCTCTGATACCAAATACAGCAGTAGACGACGCATCTTTTAATACGGTAATGTTTTCAATTTCATTTGGATCTATATTGTTGTAGTTGTTTACCTGGATACCGTCTACCAAAATTAAAGGGTCTTGGCTTCCTCCAAAAGTTCCAACGCCACGTATTCTTATAGTTGATTGATCCGCACCTGGTTCACCGCTGGCTTGTACAGCAGAAAGACCCGCAACTCTACCTACCAAAGAGTTACTAATATTAGCTACTGGCGATTGAACCAATGTTTTACTTTCTATAGAAGATTGCGCTCCGGTATTGGTTGCCTTTTTTTGTACGCCATAACCCACAATAACTACATCGTCTAAGCTACTTACACTAGTTTGTAAGAATACCTTAATTGAGTTTTGGGTGCCTACTTTAACTTCCTTAGTTATAAAACTCACACTTCCAACTACAATAACAGAAGCCGGAGAACTAACCTTTAATGTAAAAAAACCATCATTATTGGTTTGGGTTATATTTTTGGTTCCCTTTTCACCGACCGAAGCACCTGGTATTGGTAAATTTGCATCATCATAAACATAACCCGTAATCGTAATTTGTTTTTGGTTTTGCTGAAAAAAGATGGTAGACTCAACGAGTTTATGGTTTGAAATTACTTTTTCCCCTGCTGTTAAAAGGCTAATTGAGAAAATAAAAATCAACAATTGCACAATTAATGCTTTAACGATAAAAACAGTCGAAACAGACAATTTTTTACTGAAATTCATAAATATTTGGTTTATATTTTTATTAGTTTGTTAGCTTGAAGCAGCTAAAAAGCTGTTGATTGTAAGTTTTGATAATCGCAAACTACAAGAGTTAGGGATTTACGTGGGAAGGTAAAGTTTATTCATATTAATGATTAGGTTTTATATTTGGTTAGTTTTTTGATGCGTTCCAAAAAATTGCTTTAAGCAGGTGCATCATTGTTTCTATTAAAAAAGAATGATATCAGATGAATCACCCTTAATCTCTGTTTAGCAAATTTATTTTTATTTGTTACGACTTATTTGAATTTGATTTGCAATCACTTGAACTTAATTTGCCTTATTAAGTTATACTACTCCAAAGTGCGCAATTGCTATATCATTAAACCAATGTAGCGCTAGTATTTTAGCAAGACATCAACGTATCTTTGAGAACTTGCGTTCAATCTCACCGCGAACAACACTCCGCCATTTTAATATGATCAAAGTCCGATACAGATTTATCCCTTAAACATCTGCTTAACTTTAATTCAATACTCCAACTGCTATATTTAGCGAAGATTACACCATTATATTGCTTTTTTAAGATGGTGGTAAGCAAAGACAGATAATTATGAATCGAAATTGAAAGATGCTCTCAAATGAAAGGTTATCCAAAATATAACAGCAAACGATTATTCAACTGATAATGGGCTTGCTACTCAATTGTGAAATGAAAGTGAAAGCGTTTAACCAGTAACCGATTTTCATTCCATCTGTTTTTCCTGTGTTTGTATGGGTACCTTAAGAATTAATTTTATCAGTTTTTTAGGATTGTTGCAACTGTTTTAAATCACTTATAGTTAAATATGGTAAAAAACAGGAAAGTAACAATTGCACTTATTCTAAGAAAAAATCAGTTCTGCCATTTTGGCCCTATTTGCAGTTTTTAGAACTATTTTCACATCAAATTGATCAGAATTATATATGAGTTGTAAAAACTGAAGGTTGAATTTTCATCGCTTGATGTTTAACATATCCTATTTCACTGATTCAACGAATCGTTTGGCGTTGACCCCATAACAAATTCTATTTTGCCACCATTTTGAATATCTTGATGTGTAAACCAAAACTTGTCCCAAAGTTTTCCGTTTATTTTACATGATTGTATATAAATATTTTTATCGGATGTATTTTTGGCAATAATCTCCAAAGTTTTACCGTTGTCCATTCTCAATTTAATTGAAGGAAAAGCAGCTCCGGTCAGGTAATATATATTCTGACCAGCATTAGGAAAAAAGCCCATTGCAGAAAAAATATACCAGCTACTCATTGCGCCACTATCATCATTCTCCATATTTCCATTTTCTGTAAACCGCTCTCTCATTAACTTACGCATATAATAACTAGCTAAATCAGTTCTACCCCCATAATGAAAAGCATGAACGGCCAAGAATGCTGGTTCATTTCCATAATCAATCAAGTTATTTTCAAATGCATATTTTAGTTTTGTGGCAAATTTTTCTTTTCCGCCAGATAATTCTACTAGTTTTTCAAAATCATGTGGTACAAAATAAGAGTATGTCCATGAACTTCCTTCATAGAAATAATCTTTCCATGAACCCCAATTCTTTTTCAAACTGATATTCACAAAATCTCCATTTAACCTTTTAGGAGTGATAAACCCTTTGAAACCATCACTTTCTGCCTGCGGGTTCCAGAGATTTATCCATTGTTTACTTCTGTTTAAATACTTATTATACTCTTCTTCCGTTCCTAAATCCTTCGCCATTAAAGCCGCACAAAAATCATTATAAGCATATTCTAAAGTTACAGAATTACTCATTTTACCTGCCGGGATCCACCCTAATTCCTTATAGATTTTACTGCTATCAGGTTTTCCGTAGCTAATTCCATTACGTTCGTTATTCGCTTGGTGTTTTATCAATTGGTAAGCTTCATCCCAATTTACCCCTTTTACACCTTTTACGTAGGCATCGGCAATGATATTATCAATGTCATTGCCACCTTGCTCTACACCCATATCTCTACCTGCAACATAGGCATCTTTTACCTTGCCGTATTTTTTCCACCTTGCTAAAAAGGAGTTGATGGTGCCGCTCACCATTTGGGGATTGGTAAGCACTTTTAAAGGATATAATGTTCGCCAAGTATCCCAAACAGCTAAATGATCATCCCAAACTGGCACATCCTTTTCAAAATCTTTTGAGTCATTTGTTCTATCTCTAGGCATTACTGAAGCATGATAAGCGGCAGTATAAAAAATTCTTTTTTCACTTTCCGTTCCGCCTTTTACTTCAATTTTCTGCAATTCATTGTTCCATGTTTTCTTTGCTTGGGATTTTACTTTATCATAATCCCAGGCTGGAATTTCTGCATCTAACCAAGCTGTAGCTTGTTCTGCGCTTTTTAAAGAAACCGCTAATTTTAAATATATTTTCTCGTTTGTTTCAGTTTTGTATTGTAGAAATGCCCCGATACGATCATTTTTATTACTTAGTTTTTCTGATAGTTTGCCTGAATTAATTAAATCATTTTTCCATGTACCTTTTTGGGATGGCAGCTTGCTCAATCTGATGCAGAAATATACATTATAAGGCCCATCAGAAAAACCACCTGTGTAAGTACCAAAGCCTTTGATTTCAGTTCCGCTTGCACTGGTAAAAGTTACATCTCCTTGCATAAATCTGCTGTCTGCACCACGCATAACAGTTGCTATTTCGGTGATGTTGTGACTAACATCAAGCATGACATTAGCACTATCTGATTTTGGAAAAGTAAAACGATAAATGGCAGAATGTTCAGCAGGTGTAATTTCAGTTCTGATTTTATACCTAGTTAAAAGCACTCCATATTCATAAGGTTTGGCAACTTCGTTTGTCTTCTCAGAATCGTGTGCGTTTGCCCCCGTTGCCAAACCAATTTGAGGAGAAATAAATACTTGTCCGTACTTGCCCCAACCAGTACCACTGACATGTAGCTGCCCAAAGCCTCTTATTGGCTGCCCCATAATATAACCATCCATATCGTAATTAACTTTTCCAGATGCGGTTTGTGGACTAGGTGTAATGGATGCTTGTGGTAATTGAGGACCAAGAACTGTACTTGTGTTTTGATCTCTGACCCCAATAAAGTTATCTACGTATTCTACTAAACCTTGTGCTTTACTATGGTGGGTGTAGATTGATAACAGTATAAAAAGGTATATAATTTTGTTCCTTATCATAATTTTAAAGAGTTGAATTGGTATATTTTATTTCCAATATTTATTTGTTTCGATGAAATTAATCAGTTCATCAGCCATCATTTGTTGTTCTTTTATTTTAGGATGACCATTGCTGTTTTTGTAGGTAAAAAAATAGGAGGAAACTTTTTTATCTCTTAAGAATGCTACAGCTCTTTCTACATAGGATGGCCATTTGGATCCTGCCTTAGTAATATCCATACAGCCTAAAGTGCAAATAATTTGCGCTTTAGGGTATTTGCTACGTATTGAAGAGATAAAATTGGCGTATGATTTAATTATAAAATTTTCTGTTGGTTTTATTGCGCCAAATCTTGCTTTAAATTGCATTTCATCTGGCATGTTCACAATCCAACTATCATTTTGAAAAAGATTAACTACAACTATGTCTGGTTGATATGAAGTAAAATCCCATTTACTGTTAACATCGGCTGGATTTAAACGATTAAAAATTTCGGGCATAACCTCTGGAAACCAGCTCACTGTTAAACCAATCCCACTTTTGGATTGGCAATAATATTGGGCATTAAAATATCTTGCAGTTAAAGCACCATAAGCTTTATAATTATTAAAATATTGAGGCTTACCGGAATCAGCACTATCCAACGGTATATCAACCCCATGTCCACTAGTAACAGAATTTCCATAAAACTCGATTTTACGCTTTGGTTTTTTGTCTGGCTTTAAAATTTTAGCGTCCCTATCCAAGTCAAACCCAAACAGACGCGTTGTACTAAAATCAGTATTACCTATCTTAAAAAGCTCTATTTTATGTTTGTCATCACTTAAATTAGAGATTAAAGTATATAATTTTTTTCCTTTGTCAAATTTAATTTTTTGAGCTTTATCACCCTGTCCATCAACAATTACATAATAATAAGACTCATCTCGTTCATCGTTAATCAAAGCTTTTACAGTTTTTGTGCGAGCAACATTGAGGGTAATGCTGGAGCCATTCCAATAAATTTCAGTGCAAGTATCAGTAATTGCTACACGACCCATCACATTAATTTTTGGATGTTTGAAAGAAATGAATCTGCTTGGCTTTTCTTGGTTAGCCTTGTTATGCTGACCAGCAGCTTCAATCAAATTAAAACAACCGAATAGAAAAACTCCCATTGCTATCGCTCTTTTAAATTTTAACATCGCCACCCTTTTTCTTTAATTACAATTTAATTTCAATTGGTGCTGAAGTTTTTGAGAGCTGATAAGGAACTTTTACTGTTTTCCCGTCTTTAGTAACGGAAATTTCATACAAACCAAAATGGCCTCGATCTAAAATTTTTCCATCTGATGAAGTGATTTTATTGATATTTGTTCGCCACTCTTTTAAAACCAAATTTCTCCAAACAGCAGCATTTGGTTTTTCAGTCCAATCTTTGCGATACATAGCAGCATCTGGTTTCCAATGGGCGCTTTCCCAAAATCCCCACATGGTAAATCCAGTTACTAAAGGATGACTGTAGCAAGCGATTAAAAAATCTTTTGTGTAGTCTGCTTGCAAAGCATCATCAGGAGTATTTACATCAAATTCGGTAATTTGAATTGGCAAACCTAATTCAGTAAATAAATCTAAATCAGTAATTACTTGTGCAGGATTACGCGGTTGTCTTCCCACGTGTCCTTGTATGCCGATTGCATCAATTGGCGCACCACCATTTCGTAGTTCAGCTATCAAAGCCAAATATTTTTCGATGTTTCGGGTACTTGCCACACTGTTGAGCATTGCATATTCATTGATATATAAATCTGCAGCTGGATCTATGCTTTTTGCCTGTTTAAACCATTCTATTGCTTGCGAACGGGGCATCACTTTAAAATAATCAGTTTCGTGAAGCATTTCATTGATCACATCCCAACCATAAACTTTCCCTTTGGTATATGTGGCTAATTCTTGAATGTGCTTACGTATAGAATCTGCAAAGCCTGGTCCGAAATCTTTTTGCCGACTATAATAAGCTGGTGTAAATTTTTTACCTGGCCAAACTAAATTATGCCCCCTTAATTTCAACTTATTTTCTTCAATCCATTGCATGGCAATATCGGTTTGTTTCCTTTTCTCTGGATTCATCCAAACAGGCCATTTTAAATTGTTATCAATAGTAACTGCATTAAACAAATATTTTAGCGAGTCTAAGTATTTGTTAGATTCAGCATCTTTTTTATACATGTAATTAACCGTTGCAGCTGTACCAAAAATAAATTCAGGACTTACCAAACGAGCATTTACATTTGCTCCTGGTATTGGTTTTCCATTTGCATCATTAACCTGCACATTCAAAGGTGCAGTACGAATTTCTTCAATTCTTTTTAAAGCCTTTTGGCGCCATTCGGCAGTTGCTTCTCTACCTACATAAGTGAACTTTGTTGTAGGTAATTTTTCTAAAGCTACTTTGTTTTGGAAGTTTAAAACCTGGATATTCGAAATCTCAACCTTTTGAGCCAATGCACCATATGATAAACATATTGATCCTTTTCCCTCTGGCATATCATTCAAAATTTTAAAAGGTATGTCTATTGTTTTCCACTCAGGGCCAACGCTTAATTCGATAACGATGCTTTTATCTTGGGGTGGAGTTGCTTGCTGTACATAAAAATAAAGTACTGCTTCCCCAGATTCTTGTTTGGCGTAGATAGATCTAACGGTTAGTCTTGCTAACATTACATCACCCTTTTTCATCGGTCTAGCATTAAGCCAAGAAGATTGAATGCTGTAATGGCTATTGGTTGGAGAAAATATTTCGGAAGTAAACTTTGAAATGCCGTTTTGGCTTTTTTCTGCTTTAAAAACACTGGCCTGTTTATCTCTATTGCCATCATTAAATTTATAGCTTTTTACCGCATCTAGCGGGAAGACATCAACTGGTTTTAAGATTGCCAAATCATTACGTAATGGAAGGTTTTTTTGTCCGCTAACCTTGCAAAACGTGAATAAGATTATAAAGGAGTTGAATATTATTTTTAATTTCATTTTCATTTATTTAAGGATGACCTAATATTATTTCTATTTAAGACTATGGTTTAAAATCGCCATAAAACCTAAAGTGTAGGGAGAGATTACCCTAAATCCATTTTTCTGTAAAGCCTCTCCTCCTTTATTTACTTGAGCTGTTCCTCTTAAATAGCCATCAGGAGTTAAATATTTTTGTAATCCCTTCCAACTTTTTTTAGCTGCAAGGTGAGCCTCTATTGATAATAAATTGTTTTTAAAGCCAAAAGCTAATGCTGCTGCAATACTTGCAGAACCAGAAGTATCAATTCCTGTTAAAGGCTGATCTAAAAAATTAAACCACAAACCGTTTTTTTGTTGATGTTTGAGTGCAATTTTTACCCCTTTTTGAAAAGCATTTTTTAGGTTTTGGGTATCATCGTTTACAGGTAAAACCGATAAAGATTTTGCTAAACCTAATAAATACCAACCCACGCCACGTGCCCAATTTCCAAATTCTGGATTTCCATTTTCTTTGGCATTTTGGTAAATTATTTTATCCGTAGTTAACAAATTAACTCTAGCTTTTAAATTTGCTATAGAAAGATTTAACAATTTAGGCTGATTTAATTTTTGAGCCAACACAGCCAAGGGATAAGAAATGGTATAACATTCTTCTGTTTTTAACCTTCTATTTGTTTCTGTCTCATCAGCAATTACCCCATTTTGGTCAGCATGATTGTAGCAGAAATCAATCGCGTTTTGCAACATGACGTGATTTGCATTGGTGTTTGCTAAAATGGCAAAAGGAAGTATGCTTTCTACTGTGTTGATGGTTTCTACTGAACGTTTATTGTTTAAATTTTCATAGGTTAAAGTATTGTTGGCAAAGAATTTTTCTAAATGCTTATTTAGTGCATCTTTAGCATTAGGTTCATCTTTTTTAAGGATACTAATTCCATCTAAAACACAACCTTCCATCCACCCAAAAGTGGATATGGAAGCCAATGACATCAACCGATTTCTCCACTCTTCTGAGTTATTTTTACTATTTATTACCAACAGATGCGGCAAAAATTGAACTGGAATATCCTCTAACTTTTCTGATGGAGTAAAAACATAAAGTGGCTTTACACCGCTAATTTTTTTCAAAACTATGCCCTCTTCCAAAACAATCTTTATTAAGTTCTCCTCAATTAGCACCTCAAAAGGTTGCATGTAATGTGCAAAACGCATATCAAGAGTACCAATCTCTTTTTTAGATTTTGCGGTTAACAATTGAAGCGTACATTCTTCCCTTATATCTGTTGCACTAGTTATTCTGAAAAATACTTTTTTCGCCTGCTTTATTTCTCTACTCCAGTTAAGGCGCAAATCTTTCCCATTTGTTGTAATTTCTGAAACTAACCAATCAAAAGGAAAAGTAATCGTATCACTTTTGAACGATGGCTCGGTTAAGCTATCCGAAACTAAATATTCAAAGTTTTGCAGCTCTTCTATTGCCCAAGTGTTGTTAGACAAGAGTAAAGCTGCTAAAGCTGATGATGAAAATTGAAGCCAATTTCTCCTATTCATGTTGAAATTTTATTCTTTTTGAAAGTTTAATATTATTTATCAAACTTTTTTTCCATTTCATCATAATATGCCTTTAACACATAAAAAGCTAATTTCTTTTTCCCATCATGATCAAATAAGCCTTTATTATTCCAACCTTCTTGTAAAGTTGGGTGGTTTCTACGTGGTGATCTAAAATCGTTCAAAATCCATGGCGATAAACCTGCAAAATTAGCTGGCATACGCTTAAACATCCCTACTTGTTCTTTGTAATACCATTCTTGAAATTCTTCTGAAAAACGAGTTAAACTATCCGCCCGTAATCCAGAAAAACCTTCTGCTCCAGTTTCGCTAAAAAAAAGTGGCTTGTTATATTTAGTAGCCCAGCTCACTTTTCTACTATTATCTGGCAAACCACCGTACCAGCCAATGTATTGGTTAACCGCAACAATATCTGTAAATGCTCCAAGTGGGTCTTCTACGGTTTGTACACCTTGTATCCCAAAACTTTCTAAAGCTGCAGCTACAATTCTGCTTTGATCTAGTTCTTTAGTTTTAGCTACCAACTTACTCATAAATAAGGTTCTAGCTTCGGTAACTGGTGTTTCATTACCAACAGACCATATAATTATACTTGCACGGTTTCTATCTCTGCTAATCATTTCTTCTAACTGAGTTTTAGCTTTTGCCAAAACTTCATTACTTGAAAAATCAATAGTCCAATATACCGGGATTTCTGACCAAACAAATAAACCCAATGAATCTGCAGCCCTTGTCATGTGTTCATTATGAGGATAATGTGCCAAGCGAACCATGTTTGCATTCAATTCTTTAGCTTGTCCAAGCAAATGTTGCGCATCTTTTGCACTGTAGGCTCTACGGATTTCATTTGGAATTTCTTCATGAACAGAAATACCTCTTAAAAAAATCTGTTTTCCGTTTAGCATCAATTTCCCATCTAATACTTCAACATTGCGGAACCCTATTTTATCAGTAATTTTTTCGGCATTAGTACTAATATTTACCTGATAAAGCTTAGGTGATTTAGTTGACCATAATTGTACAGCACTAGTTTTTACCGAGAAAGCAATACTGTCGCCATCTATTTTTAAAACCTGTTTAATTTTAAGTTCAGGAATTTCTAAGGTTACATTTTCATTCGCTTTTTGGTTTAGCTTTATCCAACCCTCAATAGTTTTAGATTTAGCAACATGACTGCCTTTTGCCAATGAAATGCTATAAGTTTGCACAAAAGTTTGAGGTACAAAAACCAAATTGACATCCCTGGTTATACCACCATAGTTCCACCAGTCTGTATTAATGGTTGGAATTTCATCTAAAGCTCTTTTATTATCAACTTTAACAACCAATAGATTTTCTTTCGCTTTTAATATCGAAACTGGAATCTCATAATTAAAAGCTGTAAAACCACCTTTATGAACGCCTAATTTTTTACCATTCAAATAAACATCGGCCTGATAATTAACTGCTCCGAAGTGTAAAAATATTCTTTCGTTTGTTTTACTTAGATCTATATCAAAAGTTCTCTTGTACCAAACAGATCCTTCATAATATAAAAATTTATCAGCTTGAGAGTTCCAATCGCCAGGTACTTTTATCGAATATTTGTCAGTGAAACCGAACTCTTTTTTGTCTGTTTTATTGTCGAATTTTTCGGTATTCCAATAGGCTTCCCTATCATTTTCTTTTCGCTCTTCCCTACGGTAATCATAAAACCCTGTTTCATAAGGGTCTATTATGTATTGCCATGTACCGTTTAAGCTAATGTTTTTTCTGTTTAGTACGTTATGAATTAAGTTTGTTTGAGCCTTCAGATTGTTAAAAACCGTTAGCAAAACAACGGATAGGATTAATGATATTTTAATTGTCTTCATGTATTTATTATAAATTAATTAAGCTTTTTTCAGCAATGAGGATTGGACCATCGTAAACAGGAATTTTTTTGAAATTGACAATATTGCCTTCTTTATTCCAATTCTCTTTAGGAATATTGTATACTTTTCCAGTAATCACATCAACCATTACAGGTTCAATAAAATTACCGTTGATAAAAGAAAAATCTAGCATTTTTACCTCATTGGTATTTGAGGGAATAGCCTCATCAGACCAAATGGTATAAATTTGTTGCTTATTTTGGCGATGCCTGTAACCATAAACCACTAAACTCCGATCGGTGCTTTTGGTATACCTTACCGCCTCTTTATCTACCTTCACTTTTTTCTCATAGGTTGTATGTAAATCAGTGATACGTTCTAAAGTATGGTCAAAGATTGAGGCTACAACCTGTACAGATCGATAAGCTAATTTTGGACGAATGACTTGCTTTGTAGAGTCTGACTGCAATAAGCCTTTAATGTTCAATAATTTAATCGGACCACTTGTATAAGCAACATCAGCAATTGTAAATACACTTGATTCTATATCATGACCTAAATTGCTTAACATTCTTCTAGTATTCCATTTGGCTTGAGAAAGTTCTGTCCAATTGTAATCGCCTAAGGCACCTCTGCCAAATCCAGGACCCGAAGGTGCACCATTTTCTCCTTGTCTTAGTTTTAGCTTTGCATCATATTTCCTTAAAATATCTCTAAGTTTTTCTACCAATAAATCATTTGCATCTGGGTTGTAGACATAATCATGATAGGTGATATTGTCGAAAAGATGCAGCTTGTTTTTTGCTTTCAAAATCTTAAAAAATGTATCTGCATATTTTAAATCAATATGACCTAAAGAAAGACCTGATACTTTAGCTGCCGGTTGTATTTTTTTGATGATATGAATTGTTCTGATGTTGATTGCTGCAACAAATTCTGGTGTGTTTTGAAGGTTATCTCCAAAATTCCCTTCGTTCCAAATTTCCCAATCAACAACTCTATTCTTATATCTACTCACCATAGCTGCTGTAAATTTATCCCAAGCTGTTAGTGCTTCGGTAGAATAAGGTAAACCAGCGCCTAAAGCTGAACCTCCACCTCCAGGATAGATTGGATTACCATAAGATATTTGCAACCAAGGCTTTAATCCCCTACTCACCGCATCATCAATAATATGATCTAACCATTTCCAGTCGTATTTTCCTTTTTGTTTTTCGGTTTTAGCCCAACCACCCTGAAGTCTGATCTTTCTAATGCCAAGGGGCACTAGATATTCTTTATAGGCATCATAATCTGCAAAATCACGATCCAAGGTTTCACAACCAATTATCCAATTCGAAGAATCTATTTCATTCGCCATACGCGGTTTTACATTCCCTAAAAAAGGAAAGGGAACCACCAATTCTGGTTGGGTACTTTTAACAGTAATCAACTTATCTTGTGCATTACTACTGTTTATTAATGCCAATAAGCTCGATAAAATAAATAGTCTTTTTGTTATATACATCATCATTATTTAATCTTATCTAACTGTATTGCAAACCCGCCACCATTTGCCATTTGAAACTCTAAAGCTGAAGTTTTATTGATTTTTTGAGTGGATTTTTTATAATCATTTCCTATTCTATTTGCATTGATACCATCAGAGAAAATGGTCGCTTGATATTCACCTTCGTCTAAAAAATCAAAATTAACTGTAACTTTTTTGCCAGTCCAGTTGTTTAGCCCAGCCACATGCCAGCTTGTACCTTTTTTTCGGGCAATAACAGCATGGTCGCCAATTTTGCCTGCAATTGGAACGGTTTCATCCCAAGTATTTGGCATTGCAGCTAGATAATTTAAGATTTCAGGTTCCTTTTCATAAGCAGTCGGCGCATCTGCCAGCATTTCAAAAGGTGCATAATACATGGTAAACATGGCCAGTTGATTACATCTTGTACCCCAAGTCATTGGTCTGAAAAAGCTTTTCCTGTAATCTTCTTTGTTTGCGTTGTACAATCCTCCCGGAGTGTAGTCCATTGGCCCGGCGATCATTCTGGTAAAGGGCAATATTGTTGCTTGGGTCAAAATATCAACGTCAGAAAATTTGCTCCATTCCAGACCCTGCACAGCTTCAAAATTAAGGATATTAGGATAGGTTCTTTCCATTCCCGTTGGTTTGTAAGCAGCATGGAAATCTACAATCATCTTTCGCTTTGCAGCTTCTTTGGCAAGGCGCTCATAAAAACGAACAACAGTCTGATCGTCCCTGTTCATAAAATCTACTTTCACGCCTTTCACTCCCCATTTTTCAAACTGGTCTAAGGCTTCGGTCATTTGCCTGTCCAAGGTATGCCAAACACACCAAAGAATAATACCAACACCTTTTTGTTTGGCATAATCGAAAAGGTAAGGCATATCCAAGCTTCCTGATAGGGCAGTTGTACCGCTGGTAACCACTGCGCCGTCATTTACTTTCAACAGATCAAACTGGTCGCTCCAACCTTCATCCATCATGATGTATTCTAGCTTGTTCTTTGCAGCAAAATCAATAAAGTATTTGTAGGTTTCGGTATTAAAACCCGATTTAAACTCAACCCCGGTCAGGTTGTTGGCATTCCACCAATCCCATGATACTTTACCTGGCTTTACCCACGAAGCATCGCCAATTTTACTTTCACTGGCCAATAAATAGACTAGGTTGTTGTACAGCAGATCCTTGTCATTTTCTGCCAAAATCATTAAACGCCATGGGAAATTTCGCATACCTTCTGTTTCGGCGATATAATCTGCATCCTGAGTAGATATTTTATTGAAATTATCCTGTCCTCCAACGGTATCCTTTAAAACAAACTTCGGAGAAACTCCTTTCAAGGTATTGGTGCCTGAATAGGTAAAATAATAACCTGGGTAATCTAAAAGATCAGCTTCTGTGATGGCTATTTTAAGGCCGTTACTTTCCGTTACTAAGGGCAATGAAGCCAAAGGTTTACCAGTTAAGGTTGATATTTTCTTTTTAAAAAACTGCTCCTCGTAACTAAATTGAAAAGAATTGGTAGTTTGCAACCATGCATCAGAATCGGCGGTGAGCTGATAATTAATTTCTTCCTCTTTTATTTGGATTTTACCCGGCAAGCTGGTTTTAAACCGATAGGCTACACCATTGTTAAAAACCCTAAAGATTACTTCAAATTTATCTTTAAACTGAATGGTAAATTCATTATAAACATCTTTGTAATGAGCTGCCATGCCGTACAATGGCGTAATAGTTTGGTTCACACTTCTTTTTGAAGTTTTGAGCACTTTATTGTTTTTACCCAATACTTTCCCATCAGATAAAGCAATTGAAAGTGTGCTGTTTAATAATATTGGTTTGCTATTGTAGTTTATACTGTAAGCTAAACGCTCTCCTGAGCTTACATTAACACTGGTTTTTTTATCTGGAGAAATAATTTGATATGATTTGGTTTGAGCAGCCAAATTTTTAATACTAATCAAAAAAAAGAAAGTGATGATAAATTGATATTTGTATTTCATTTGTAGTGTTTTATTTTAATACACATTTAACCTTACAGCTCATAAAGCCATGTTGATCTATTTTATTTAAAGTTTTTACTGTAAATTTTCGCAAATCTTTCTCCTAATTGTCTTTGCGATTTGGCATCAAAATGAAGTTGATCACCTTTATGAGCTAAATCATTTGTACGAACTAAAAATGTGTAAGGATCCTTATTAGCGTTTTTTCTTATCGATTTATTAATTTGTTTTTGATATTCAACTTGTTCACTAAAAGCACCTATTTCACCAGTTAGAATCGGGATTTGATCATTATTTACTTCTTTTCTGAAAATTAAAAAAAGCTCGATAAGTTTTTGCTGGTATTTTTTTACTTTAACTTGGTTGGCATCACTTTCTCCTTGGTGCCATAATATTCCTTTTACTGTGCCGTGTTGAATAGAGAGATTTAACAACTTTTTGAAATTAGAATGAAGCTTTACTCCCCTATGTAAGGAATCGCCAAGCCATTGATTTATTGAACTGCCACCAACAGCAGTTGGCACCAATAAAATTGAGATTGAATCAGGAATGGACTTTAACAACTGCTTGCCAAAAGATAAGCCACAATCTAATCCCACCATAGCTGGCTCATAAAGATGTAATGGCTCTTTTGCTATAGTTATTTTGCCATTGGGTTGCATAACCAAAATCCGTTTGTTTGTGATGGTATCAAGTGGTTCAACTTTAGCTCTTCCAGCCATGTTAGATTGACCAGCCATTATAAAAATCCAAACATTTGATTTATGGTGAGATTTGCTTTCATCATTGCTATTTGTCACTAAAGAAATTTGGCAAACCAAAGGATAGGCTTTAAAATTAATTGAAGCTAAAATTGTAAATATGAAGATGATAATTTTGCTCATGCTTTTTACCAATTTTAGTTTAGCGTGAATTGTTCTTGTATTGATTTTCCTTGTGCAAGTAAAGTTGGACTAGGTTGAGCGCCTCCAACAGAGATAGCTAAATTCCCGCTCATGCGAATTACCTTACCAATTCCATTAACTTCACTTAACTCATTAGCCCCCAATTTAAAAGATATTGTTTTGGTTGCTCCAGCTTTGAAATAGCTACGTTGATAAGCTTTTAATGCTCTAATTGGTGTTTGATACCCAACATTTTGATGTGATAAATAGAGTTGAATAACTTCATCTCCAGCAAGTTTACCAATATTGGTTACATCAACAGTAACTAAAACCTCGTTTGCTTTTTCAGATCTTGCAGCTTTAAGATTGCTATATTTAAAATTGGTATAACTCAATCCATGCCCAAAAGCATACAAAGGTTGGCCTTTATAATAGCGATAAGTACGATTACTCATGCTGTAATCTTCAAAATCTGGCAAGTCGTTCACATTTTTGTAAAAAGTAATTGGAAGTCTGCCAGCAGGATTATAATCTCCAAAAAGTACGTCAGCAATGGCTTGTCCACCAGCTTGACCACCATACCAAGCTTGTACAATTGCTGGGAGATTTTCTGCTTCCCATTCAAACCCCATCGCCCCACCACTCATGTTTACAAAAACAACAGGTTTTCCAGTTGCTTTTAGCGCTTTCATTAATGCTGTTTGAACTTTAGGCAGCTCGATATTTGTTCGATCACCACCTTTAAAACCTTCAACAGAAACTGGCATTGATTCTCCTTCTAAACTTGCAGCTATTCCACCAACAAAAACAATGGCGTCAACATTTTTTACGCGTTGCGCAATAGTTTCGGCAGATGCTGATTCAACAGTGCCCATATTTAACTCAATTTCTGCATTGTCGGTGTACTGAAGATAATCGATTACAATTTGATATACCTTAGCTTTTTGAGCTTTAAGTGTATAGTAACCTCCTTTTAAATCGGTTTCGATTTGCTTTTCGCCATCAATAAACAACTTTACATTGTCATCGCCTTTTAATTCAAAAACAACATCACTAGTTTCATCAGCTTTATAATCAGCTGTAAAACGCATAGTAAATTGATTCGCAATAATCCCATCTGCTACTTGTTCCCCATCTCCCCATTGAAAATCTATTTTTTCAACCCTGCTAATTGATGCTGGCTGGCCTTCCCATTTAGTATTTTTAAAATATGCTACCTGAAATCCTTTTTTACCGCCAAAACTAAAATTGTTACCTTTCCAATTTGGCTTAAAAACTTTATTGTCTACCAAATTGCACCCTTTCTCATAAATTATTTCAACACCAGGTTTAGAGCGAAGACCATCCAAAACAGATGAAATACGAGATGGAAAACCGTAATAATTTGCAAGCATTACAGCTTTATCATCAGCATTTGGGCCAACTAGCGCAATCTTTTTTATGTCTTTTCCAAATGGCAACACATTAGATTTGGGATTTGCGAATGGTTCATTTTTTAACAGCACCATCGATTGACGGGCCATTTTCAAGGCATGTGCTTTATGGGCATCACTTTCCAAAACAGCTATATCAATTTTGGAAAAAGGTACTTCTTCTGCTTGATCAAACATCCCCAATCTAAAGCGGATTGTAAATAATCTTTTTACCGAAGTAGTGATTTCCTTTTCACTGATCAAACCATCTTTTACTGCCTTTAGCAAGGCTCTATAGGTCGGATCACCAGAACATTCACAATCTGTACCGTGTAAAACAGCGTCTGCAGCTGCAGATTCTTTTGTAGGATGCGTTTTGTGCGTACGCCAAAAATGACTAATTCCGCCACAATCAGAGGTTACATAACCTGTAAACTTCCAATCATCACGCAATATTTTTTGCATTAGCTTATCGCTACCACAACATGGTTGACCATCGAAAGCGTTGTAAGCACACATTACACCACTTACTTTGGCGTCAACTATTAAATCTCTAAAGGCTGGCAAATAGGTATCCCAAAGATCAAAATCAGATACTTTAGCATTAAATGTACTCCGGTTCCACTCTGGGCCGCTATGTACTGCAAAATGTTTAGCACAAGCTGATGCTTTTAAATATTTAGGATTATCCCCTTCTAACCCTCTTACAAAAGCCTTTCCTAATGACCCGGTTAAGTAAGGATCTTCGCCGTAAGTTTCTTGTCCGCGGCCCCATCTGGGGTCTCTAAAAATATTGATATTTGGAGTCCAGTACGTTAAACCTAAATAAATACCAGTTTTACCCTGCCTTTGAGAATCGTTGTAGATTGCTCTTCCTTCTGTAGCACTATAATCTGCCATTGTTTTTAAAGAAGTTGTATCCCAAGTTGCAGCCATTGCAATGGCTTGTGGATATGAGGTAACTTTATAAGAGGTTCTGGCAACCCCATGTAAAGTTTCGTTCCACCAGTTGTAAGCTGGAATATGTAAGCGTGAAATTGATGGAGAGTTGTTAACCATTTGGGATATTTTTTCCTCTAATGTTAACATGCCAACCAAATTATCAACCCTTTCTTCTACAGTTAAGGTACTATCCTGAAAAGGATATTTGGGTTTATCAATTGCATTAAAGGCAAAAAGAGAAAATACTGTTACTAATAAAAAAATATACTTTAAGGACATAAATATTCACAATTAATGAAGATTAATTAGTACGTAAACACAAAGCATTTGCTAAGAAATTTCCCTAAAATAGTGCTTGAATAAAGAAAATTTATATTTGGCAGATGTTGTAGCTTATCTAATATTGAGCGTTATTAAATCAGCCACATGCTTGTTTAACAAAAATAGTAGAGAATTAGCTTTAGACTTTAATCTATATTTGCATTAACTAGAATTATATTTGCAATAAAGATAAGATAGGAATTACAATCTTCAATGTTTGGATGGTATCCATTTTTTTTAATTAAAAAATAAAGCAGGATGATTTCTATCAAAAGAGTTATTAATTACTTTTTTCTAAAAACGTTATTCGAAACTAAATTCTAAATCCCACCATTGGCTAAAAACCCTCCATCAACCGAAATGGTTACGCCAGTTACAAAACCCGATGCCACATCATCCAATAAATAATTCATGGTACCGATAAGTTGTTGTGCTTCACCAAATTTTTTCATAGGAGATAACCTCATAATTGATGCTCCTCTTTCAGTATAACCTCCATCAGATGTGGTGAGTAGTTTTCTACTGCGATCGTTTAGAAAGAACCCTGGCGCAATAGCGTTTACACGGATATTGGCTGGGGCCAAATAAGCGCCTAACCATTGTGTAAAGCTTACCATGCCCGATTTCGCAAAAGCATATGCAGCCACCCGAGATAGTGCCCTAAAACTGCTCATAGAAGCAATATTTATGATAGAGCCTCCACCATTTTTAGCCATTGTTTTTCCGAATACAAAACAAGGGGTGATGGATCCCATTGAGTTAGTTTTAATCACATCCATAAAACGGTTCATATCTAAATTGAAGAAGCCTCTAAAGTTAGGATCGTTATTATCCAATTCTTTCGGGTCAAATTCATTGATGGTTGTAATGGCCTCCGTTTGATTACCACCGGCTCCATTGATTAAAATACTAAAAACACCCAGCTTTTCTAGAATTATTCCCTGTGCATTCTCTACCGATGCTTGGTCGGTAACATCCGTGCTAATTGCCAGAGAAATACCACCACTAGAATTTATTTCTTCTTCTACAATTTTTAGTTTACCTATATCTCTGCCTAATAACGCTACCTTGACTCCATTTTTCGCCAATGCTCTGGCCATTTCAGAACATAAGGTTCCACCAGCTCCTGTAACAATGGCTACTTTTTCATTTTGCATCATACTAATTCCTTTTTCTCAACATTAATGTATGCTATTGCATTGTTACAACAAATGTCTTCAACTAAAACTTGAAGCACTTGTTTATCATCTGGCAATAATCCCTTTTCAACCCATTCACCAATTAAACTACAGAGTATTCTTCTAAAATAATAATGTCTTGATAAGGACAAAAAGCTTCTGGAATCACTAGTCATCCCAATAAATGTGCTTAACATGCCATAGCTTGCCAAAGCTGTTAACTGTTTAACAAAACCATCATAATGGTCATTAAACCACCATGCAGGCCCGAATTGTACTTTACCTCTAATGCCTTCTTCTGTAAAAGACCCAGTTAGCGTACCAATTCTTTCATTATCAACAGCATTTAGGGTATAGAGTATCGTTTTAGGTAATGTACTTTCTTTCTCCAGGGTATCTAAAAACATGCAAATACTTTCTATATCCAAAGGATTTCCGATTGCGGCAAACCCTCCATACTTTGCAGCAATTTTCTTTAGCCTTGTACTTGTGGTTCTCTGTGCGCCAATGTGTAACTGCATCACTAATTTTCTTTTTCCATACTCAATACCCAAAAACTGTAATAGATAAGATTGCAACTCTACTATTTCATCATTTGTTAAATGACCATCATTTAGTAGTTTGGCAAATAGTTTTTCAGCAATGGTTTTTGTAGGTAATTTAAAAATGAAACCCGAATCTAAAGCATGGTCTGAACTCAAGCAGCCTGATTTCTGAAAATAGTCTAGTCTGATATTGATGGCTTGTAAATAGCTATCCAAATTTGTGATTTCGATACCGGAAATATTAGTAAATTTTGTTAGCCAATTCGTAAATGTTGGCGTCTCAAATGCTAAAACGGCATCAGCTCTTAAAGATGGTTTAACCAAAAACTGATGATTCTGATCTGCTGAAGCTTGTTGATGCGTTTCTAATCCATCAAGCAAATCATCGGAAGTACTTAGAAACGCTACATTCCATTTTTTTAGAATATCAATTACGCCAAAACCATTCTCGCCCAATTTTTGATTGCACCGCTGCCATATCTCTAGAGGATCATCTTTTAATAGATTAATATCAGCGCCAAAAATATAAGAAATCTCTAATTGAGACCATTGATAAACGGGATTTCCGATAGTTTTTGGAAGAGTTTCCATCCAAGCCAAAAATTTTTCATAATCGGGTGCATCACCGGTAATATAATTCTCACCCACACCATTAATTCTCATTAACCTATGTTTGTATTGATCATCATAAATCCATAATTCAGTTATATTTTTAAACTTCTTATTGTTAGCTATGGCCAACGGATTCAAATGATTGTGATAATCAATTATAGGTAATTTTTGTGCTATCTGGTGGTATAAATATTTGGCTATTTCATTATTCAACAGAAAATCGTTTTCTAACATTTTCAAATTGGTTACTTAAGATTATAAACAAAAGTAATTTTTAGTCCCTACCTCTTCTTCATTAGAATTTGCAATAAATTGAACTAAATTTGCAATCACAGTTACGCCACTAAAAACTGCGTATATTAGTTTAACCAAATACGAACCGATTTAATTTAAAGTGTTTGAAATCTTGCAATTATCATATTGCTGATTTTTTGACAATTATTAACTAAATGTTATGGGACCCAAATTTTTAAACAAACACACTAAATCGGCAGAACAATCTTTTTATTGCAAATTAGCGGAAGTGCCACATACCTACGATCAATTTCATTACCATAAAGAATACGAACTTCTTTACGTATTGGAAAATAACGGAACGAGGTTTATGGGCGATAGCATTCTTCCTTTTTCAAATGATGATTTAGTTTTAGTGGGTCCAAATTTGCCACATTATTGGCAAAGCGAGCCAAAATACTATGAAAACAATCCACTTTTAAGCGCCAAGTTGGTTTTGATACAGTTCGAAACGGATTTTGCAGGTAAAGATTTCTTTGATTTGCCAGAGATGAAGAATGTGAAGAAATTATTACATGCTGCACATAGGGGTGTAAAAGTTAAAATAAAATTCGCAAAAAAAATAAAAGAGAAGATGATTGGCATTACCGAAAAAACGGGTTGGAATCAGATGATTAGTTTGCTAGATCTCTTATGCAACATTGGAGAAAGCGATTACGAATTATTGGCCTCTGAAGGATTTTCACAATCGTATTATAAATCGAATAATGAAGAAAAAATATCTAATATTTACAATTATCTAGTTCAAAATCACCACCGGAATTTAACTTTAGCAGAGGTAGCGGAACATGCGAACATGAATGCATCTGCATTTTGCAGATACTTCAAAAGTGTAACCAATAAAACTTTGTCAGAAAGCCTAAACGATATAAGAATTGGAATTGCCTGCAGAAAATTGATTGATACAGAATTGAGCATTGCCGAAATTGGTTATTTATGCGGTTATCAAAATGTATCTTATTTTAATAGACAATTTAAAATTGTTAAAAACATTAACCCTACTGCCTACCGGATGAAGCATTTATCGAAAATGTATAGAGAGCCTGAGGTTGTTTAAAAAAACTGTTCAGTTGAAGGGATTTTTAATTGGCGTACTAAAAAAGAAGTCTGAAATACACTACTATTAATTCACGCTCTTGTATTGTTCTTTTGAAACTGGTATAATTTTTTTACTCAATTTAGTTTTGTAAGTCTTATTTAATTTTTCCCAATTATGCGGTCTAACATAATTTAACCATGAGTTTTGTTCTTTAAATCGGCAATTATCATCCCATCCTGCACCTATATAATAATAAAATGATTGATTAGGTTTCACTTTAATCAATATATACTCATCATTTCCACTTTTTTTGTAACCTACAAATTGTTTCGGATTTACTATTACAGCAGTCCCTAAACTTCCTTTGTTAGAATCAATTTTTTCGTAAACACTCAACACGCCCGACAAAGAATCCTGATACAAAATAGGTTTACCAAAAGTTGTAAGTCCAATTCCAATAATTAAATCTTCCTTATTTTGACTATTGACTGTACTAGATATCTGAAAAAAATTAGTTCCATTAATCATTTTAATATTTTTTTGTTCCGACACTTTTTTTCCATCGACATCCCATTCATCAAAAACTAAAGCAAACTCAATTTCTTGTTTTTCGTTTTTAATAATTTGATGGTTTGCATAAGTTTGGGAAGGGTATGGTTTATCGTCTTTCCAAATGGCACTACCTCCTACTCCACGTAAAAAACCCATATTATAAAAATCAGCTCCTTCACCTCTATCCACATGATAATCCTCTCCCCTTGAGTTTAACCTGTACCACTTATCAATAATAGAATAATCTACTTTTTTAGTCCAAACATCAATACCACTGCCTACTTGATCTCTTACTGGAGGGCCATAATATCTAAAAGAGATCCGATCATTTTCCCATGCAATATCCTGACGGCGTTCAGGAACGTATTTTACATACGTTTTAATCTCTTGTTTTACAGTATCTAATTTTGCCAATGCTCCTTGTTCTTCATTTAAAGTAACATCTCTTATCCCCATTTTTATGGCTTGCGCATAGGCTAAAACTATTGACCCAAATGCATGAGGATCATTATAAACCCAAACATGATTTTTATAATCTTCTTTTGTACCATTTCGAGGTGCTAGACAGCTAAAACAAGCATGACTTACTGATCCTTCTTTGGTAATATATGCTGCCAGAGCAGTTAAACCTTTAATAAAATTAGCTTCATACTTTTTGTTTAGTAAACCTTCATCAAGCATTATCCCTAATCCATAAAGTAATAACCCGCTACCCGATGTTTCTATAAATGAGGATTTGTCTGTCATTTCCTGATGCCAAAGTCCTGCTTTATTTTGATGACGAATTATCGCCTGAAAGAATTCTTTCGCAAGTATTTCTACTTCATTGCGCTTAGGATGATTTTTGGGCAATTCTCTTACCAATGTTGCTATGGCCAAAGCTCCCCAACCATTTCCCCTGCTCCAATTATCTTCTGAAATTATGCCAGCACCATTAAATCCACGAGCTTGGTGCAATAATTTTGTTTTACTATCGTGAAGTATTCTAAAAAGCTCTAAAGTTTCAGCAACTGCTAAATCAACATATTCATTTTTATTTTCACGTAGGCCAACATATAACATGTAAGGAGTTACAGCAAAAGCCATATCAATAAAAACCTGTTCGTTTTGATCGGATGCCCAGTTAGCTGTAAGAATACCTTCCTTGGCTCTCTTTTGGTTATTAAACATTTGAGATGCAGCCTTAACAACCTGATCATTTAACTTGGTGGTTGATTTGTGATAATTTAAAAAAGCAGCACCATTGCCACCTGCTTTATAGCTGATAAAACTTCCCTTTCCATCAATTTGACTAGTGCCAAATTTTTGATAAATGGCTTCTATTTCTCTGAGCATTTTTTTATCAGTATTTACCAATGCTAATTCTGCCATTCCCTGCAACAACAAACTACCTTGATAGCCTTCTAAATTAACTTCTTTGAGGCCTTTATTTAAAACTGTTTGAGCGATATCTACAGTTTTTATATTTTGCTGAGCGTAGGATTCATAATTCAAAAAACACAAAATGACTACTAAAAACCAATTATTTTTGAGCATATTTATTTACATTAAATGCAATATTTACTAAATTTTCAATGGCTAATCTTATTAATTAGAAATTCCTACTCTCTAGATATTTCTCTAGATCAGCTCTAGATATCGGTAATTTACCTTTATAATTAGTAGACAAATTTTTAAAATCTTTTTTTTATTTCATCTGTCCATTTACTATCAATCTCTCTGGCGGTATATTTCCCTCTTCAATTCTTTGTTGTCCAAAAACATCAAACAATGCCGTTACTTCTCCAGTTAAAACGATATGTTCAACCAAGTTTGCGGGAATAAAAAGCACTCCATCTTGTTTAGCTAAAACAGCATCACCAGGCTGCACAACTGCACTTCGATACGAATAGGTGCATTAATAGAAGTGAGCATAGTCTGGCGCATATATGATGGATGAGAACCTTTAATCCAACCATTAAAACCTTTAATTTTTCTCAAATCTTCCATATCACGAACGTTTCCATAAAAAACGCCCCCCCTTTGAGTTCTCGAAAATAAGCCATTCCTAGATTAAAACCTGTAATGGCACCATAAGTAGGCTATTGTAACCATCTGCTACATAAAATATCTATCGCTATTAATGTGTTGATTGCCCGTGATGTTGTCGCTAAAAGGTATGCTCTGTCTTCAATTTTCCCTTGTGCTCGAACTTGTTGATCTAGATCAGGACGAGTAGGCATAAATTGAGCAGTGACAGATCTACCTGTCATGACGAAATCTTCATTTTCGTTAATTAATTTCCAATCTCCTTCAAATTAATTAGGATAGCCTTTTTTATCAATTCTGCTCAAGCCGCTTCCAGCGTAATCTTCTTTTAATCCATCAGAAACTTTAGGCCTTCAATCTCCAAATCTCTCACCTGTAAACTCGGATGTTAAAGTCTTGATATATTCGGGTGATGAACCCACATTTTGAGCTTCTGCTGTGAAAAGATAATGAGAATGATGCATATGAAAAAGATTTTTAATTTCATAAATTTCAGTTAGTTCTAAAAATATCCTCCATTTTCTGTAATCTCATGAATAGTTTTTCCTTCATGTACCCATCCAAAAATTTTCTTTTCGTTTTCGATAATTTCTTCAGCTCTGATTAAAACTTCGAAAGCAATTTCTCTAGGCACCACCAAAACGCCATCAATATCGCCCATTATTACATCGCCAGGTTTAATGGTAACATCTGAAATTTGTAAAGTAGTTTGATAATGCGTAATCAAACATCTGCCCAAACTTCCGTTAGAAATTCTATACTTGTAAAATACCGGGAAGTCTGCATCTAAAATTTGGTGCGTATCTCTAATTCCACCATCAATACAAGCTGCTTTGACTTTTTTACCCTTGGCTGTTGCTGTCATTACTCCGCCCCATAAAGTTGCTTTTGCATCATTTGTAGTATCCCAAATTACAAAGCTATCTTCATGCATGGCATCCAACATTTGTGTACGAAATTCCATTTCGCCTCTTACAATTGCATTTGGTGCACTTTTTACAGTAAATGCTATTCCTGCTATGGTTCTATACTCTCTTAAAGGTATAATATGACCTGGCAAAGCCTGATTTAACAAACAAAATTCTCTTAAAACATCATTAATTGCTCCAGTGTATATTTTTTCGAACCTACTTAATAGTTCTTTTACAGGTATAGGAAACTCTATTTCTGATTTTCCTTCGCGAAATTCGATGAGTTTATCTAAGTTCATCATTCCTACTTCTTTTTTATATTGATCTATGCTCATAATTTTAATTTTCCTTTATCGCTAGTGCTTCCATGATTCCTTTCATATAACCAATACCAAATAGATTGCCCTTCATTTCATATCCGTGTTGTTGGTTTGTTTCGCCAGCCATGGTAGGCACATGGTCTGAACGAACTGGCCCATCAAAGTTGATGCCTTTGTAAGCCTTAAACATTTCTACCATATCTGTTGGTCCGTTGTCGTGAAATGTTTCCCGAAAATCTTCCGCGTTTCCTTCTACATCTCTAATGTGTACAAAAAATATCTTGCCTTGCTCACCAAATTCGGTTATCAATTGTTTTACGTCCTCACCCATTGTGGTATAAGTGCCTTGGCAAAAAGTCACTCCATGCGATGGGCTGTCAACTAAACTAAGTGCTTTTCTAGTTGCTTCGGCATTGATAAAAATTCTTCCGATACCTAGTAAAATTGGTACTGGTGGATCATCTGGATGCAAGGCCATTTTAACACCCGCTTTCTCTGCGGCTGGCAATACCTGCTCCAAAAAATACGCATAGTTTTTCCATATTTTTTCAGCACTTATATGTCCATATTTAGTGAGTGGCAATTGTTCCGCATCTTTCATACTAAATCCAGAAACCAATGCTCCCGCCCTTTCTTGTACATTCTTAGCTGTCCTGAACCAACCTGTAGCCATAAAATTATAGCATAAAAGTTTAATGCCTAGTTTACCCATATTCAGCAGCATTTGCCTATACTTTTCTAAATCTTGCTCTCTACCTTCTAAACCTAATTTGATTCGGTCCATATCAAATTGATCACCTTCAAAACCTATTACTTCAAAACCATTCTCTTGATAAGTTTTTACAGATTTTTCTAAAGATTTAAAATCCCAAGGGGGAAGTTCGCCGGTTAATTCTGGAGCCAATTTTACGATAGCTTTTGTAATTCCCATTTGACGAGCCAAAACCCATTTTTCATCTGGTTTGTTACCAAAAAAGAGGAAGCTTAGTTTCATTTAATTGTCGCGTAATATTAAAAGGGTGATTTTAATTCTGTTTTTTTCTTCCCGATTACAAACCACATCACAACCGCTAATATCAGGCATAAAATACCAGCAATAAATGAAGAATTACCACTTGCATTACCCATTGAAGGGATGCTCATAGCCATAAACAATAACCCTACAACTAGTAAAGCAATGGCGTATAAACGGTTCATCGACCTTTGAAAATCCCAGTTTTCAATTGGTTTTTCATCTTCTCTTAACGGAGTTTTTATTCTCTTAAAAAATGCTGCAACTCGATTATTATATTCTTGATTTGAACTTCTTCTTATCCCTGAAATGAGAAATATAGCAACGCAAACTACAATTTCAATTAGTGTTCCCATTTCCCAACTTACAGTTTTTGTAGAGTTTAATACCAAGCCCACAATTATACCTACCCCAACTGTGGCCAAGGCACCAGTAGGATTTGGACGCTTAAGAATGACACCTAAAATCAACGGGATTGTCATCGGTAAAGCGAACAAGCCTGTAAACAATTTATTAGCTTCAAATGCACCTCCAAAACCACCTACATATAATGCCCCGACGGTAATCAAAGCACCCAAAAATAGGGTCATCATTCTGCCAACCCAAAGTAATTCTTGGTCTGATGCATTTGATTTAAATACACGCTGGTAAATATCTTTAGTTAACACGCCTGCTGTTACATTATATTCTCCACTTAACACACTCATGGTAGCAGCAAACATCGCAGCTACCATCAAACCCATAATTCCCTCTGGCAAAAGCTTTAGGCAAATACTTACATAAGCCATTTCCGGATTGGCGAGATCTGGTATAATCTGGCGGGCTACAATTGATGGAAAAAGAAATATAAAGGGAAATATAAGGAAGAAAGCTGCACTTAGCAAAGCCTGTTTTTTTCCTGCTGTCTCATCTCTGACACTATAAAAACGTTGTATAAATGTCCAGTTACCACTATATTTAATTAATATCATGAGGTAGTAAACCATAACATATAATGGCATACCCTTTGGCCCTTTAAACCAGTGAAACTGATCTGGGATAGTGGCCATAATGTTACTAATACCACCGCCAGCTTTTATAGTCAATGGTAACAAAATAAGCGTTGCAACAATTAGGATAACAAATTGTACCACATCTGTAATAACTACCGCCCACAAGCCGCCAGCAATGGTGTATAGCGCAACTATAATACCGCAAGTTAGTATTGAGGCTTCTAAACTTATACCAGTTGCTGCGTTAACAAAAAGTGCGAGCGCATAAAGCCTTACCATATTGTCTAGAATTTTAAACCCAACGCCCGACCAAGAAAAGACTTGTCTCACGGCAGGACTAAACCTAGTTTCCAAATATTCCATTGGGGTGATGATGCCTGCTCGTCGCCATTTTTTCGCAAAAATAAACGCACCAAATAATGCAGGAACTACCGTACTCCAGATTAAAGTAATGGCAACCATACCATCGGTATAGGCAATACCAGCGTACGCTACAAAAATGAATGTGCTAAACTTGGTCATGAAATTACTGATGGCTCCAGAAATCCACGGAATAGAGTTACCTCCCTTAAAATAATCTCCTATATTTTTAACGAATTTACCCAAAAACAAACCTATGCCCGCCATTAAAAGCATATAGATAGCAATGGCAAAATAATCAAGTTGTTTGAGGCTCTCCATTAATTAAGGTTCTGTTGGTTAGAATTATTGTTAAAATCGATCGATGATTTGTCACAGCAAATATAAAAGACGGTAAGGCCTTTAGCTATAATTTTTTTTGCACTGACTAATACAATTTTTGCATGATATTATGATAAACTTTGCAAAAAGCTAAAAAAAAGACAAGCTTAGTTTAACCAAACTCGTTCATGATTTTTAATTACTATTTCTTGAAAGGATTTTTCGAACGTATTGCTTCAATACAAGCTGTAAAATTTAAAAGATGCATTCGTTCATATTAAGATTTCAATTCACTCTTAAATTGATTCTTCTTGTAGATTAAAATACCATGTTATCAAACATTTGGTCATGTAATAACAAAAATTCAATCAACACAGTATATGCATTTGCAAATTAAAGAGAAGTAAAATGGATTTCTTAAAGTTAATTTTGATTAGCCAAATCAAAAACTAATCAAGCAATTAATTTTATTCTCCAGTAACAACTTATCAATTATGGTAATAATTAGCAATTGAACACATAAATCTTCCAATAACTCATACAATCTACTACATAAATATTCTTTCTTATGAAAAAACTAATCATCCTTTTTTTATTGTGTTCATTCAGTAAGCTATATGCTCAAATATCGCTATCAGGAAAATGGAGCTACTCATTTATTGATGATGACCACTATGCACAACCTTTATTTGATGATTCAAAATGGAATACCAAAGAAGGAAATGCATTAAAATGGACTAATGATTTACCAAAAACAAGCAATATTATTTGGATTAGAAAGAAGATTTTAATTCCATCTACATTAAAAAAAGAATTAGAAAAAACTGGGGCATTAATGCTTTATTTAGGCAGAATTAAGCAAGAAGATAAATTTTACTTTAATGGATATGTAGCTGGCGAAACCAACTCTGGAGATATTAAAAGAGCGTATATTTTAAAACCTGAACAAATTTTATGGGATAAAGAAAATATTATAGCAGTTCGCATTAGCCACTGGGGCGGCAGTTCATCCGTAGAAAGTACTCCTTCTATAGAATCAGCCAAACTTGAAAATATCTTATTGTTGAAAACTTCAGCCTATGGTGTAACTAACAAAGACCAGGTCAAAAATAAAAAAGCTACGTATCGTTTATCAATAAAAAATTTTTCAGACAAAACTTTAAGTGCAGATTTAACTTCTAGTTTTTATGATTTAAATCAAAAGAAATTAGCTTCTTTTGCCAAAAAAATAAGCGTCAAACCTGGCGATAATATCAACTCTTTTCCTTATCAATCTCCATCAAATTTTATTAAAATCCAATATAACTTAACGGTTTCGCAGTATAATTTTAAAACCCATTGGAATGACGAGTATGGCTATGAAAATATCAACTACCAATCGGCTATGCCGGCTGTAGCTGATAAAGTGAAAGAAATATTTAGTCCAGCTCAATTAGGCCAACAAAATATTCAAGGTTGGTTAGGCGAAAGACTAAAAGCGAATAAAGAACAACGGTTATATAAAGTAGATGAGGCTGGCATATTGGCAGGCTTTATTAATAAGCCAGGTGTTCATCCATGGATTGGCGAACATGTGGGCAAATTTTTAGAAGCTGCTTGTAACGCTTACGATAACACTAAAGATCCTGCATTAAAAATACAGCTAGATAGAACAGCACAACAATTAATTTCAGCGCAACTAAATGATGGTTACTTAGGCACATATGAAAAAGATAGCCAGTGGACAAGTTGGGATGTGTGGTCGCACAAATATGATTTAGTCGGCTTGTTAAGTTATTATCAGCTTACCGGTTACAAACCAGCATTGCTAGCATCAGCTAAAATTGGCGATTTGCTTTCGAAAAGATTTGGTGATCAAGCAGGTCAGTTAGATATCATTAAATCTGGAGCTCATGTGGGCATGGCCGCAACTAGTATTGTAGACCCAATGACAGATTTATACCGATACACAGGTAAAAAAGAATTTTTAGACTTTTGCTACTATATCACAAGGAGTTATGACACTAAAAACGGACCCAGAATTATTGAGACATTAAATACAGTTGGACGAGTAGATAAAACCGCTAATGCAAAAGCTTATGAAATGATGTCAAATCTAGTTGGCTTGGTTAAGCTGTACAGAGTTACTGCTGATAATCAATTTTTAAAACCAATTTTAACAGCTTGGAAAGATATTACAGAAAAGCGCTTATACATTACTGGCACAACAAGTTCTTTTGAGCATTTTCATGATGATTATCTGTTACCAGCCAGCAGCAAAGATAATATGGGCGAGGGTTGCGTAACTACAACTTGGGTTCAGTTAAATTTTCAATTATTGAGCATCTTTGGAGAGACTAAATATATAGATGAATTAGAAAGAGCAGTTTACAATCATTTAACGGGTGCTGAAAACCCCCAAACCGGCTGTGTAAGTTATTATACTCCTTTGATGGGTGCTAAACCTTATGGTTGCAGCATCACATGCTGCATGTCGAGCATTCCTAGAGGGATTGCCATGATCCCACTTTTCACCAATGGGAAATTGAATGGACATCCAGTTTTTTATTTTTATCAGCCAGGGGTTTACAAAACTGTATTAGGGGGTAAAACGGCGGTAGAATTTGCTACTAAAACAACTTTCCCAGAAAACGGCAATGTGAGTATTACAGTAAATCCTACATCAAAACAAATTTTTGAAGTTTTACTCCGTAAACCTTATTGGGCTGCAGCATTTAGAATTGCTGTAAACGGAAAAGTACAAAACACCACAAGCAATGATATGATTTCTTTAAACCGAGAATGGACAAAAGGTGATAAAATTGAGCTCAGTTTTGAGCTACCAATTAAAGTTTTAATTGGAGGTATTAGCTATCCTAATTCTATTGCTTATCAACGTGGCCCGCAAGTTTTAGCTTTTGATAGATACTTAAATCAAAATATAACGGAAGACTTCACTGTTGGAGACGAAAATGGAGCGTTAATACAAATGCCCACTGAAACCTTACCTAAAAATTGGGTAGGGACTCAAGCTTACCAAGTTAAAGCAAGTGTAAATGGAAAAGCTGAAAATATCATATTGGTTCCTTATGCAGATGCTAGTCAAACAGGTGGAGAAGTAAGTACTTGGATAAAATCAATCAAATAACAGATTTATTAGTAAAATTCGTGTTGAAATTTCACTAATAATTATCTTTTTATTATGGCAAACCAAGGGTTAGAAAAATACCATTTATTCCTTTTTTTTTATAGAAATTCATTTGATAGTTTTAATACCAATATTAATTATCTATCCTTTTTTTCCGCCAACACGATAATAACAAAATCTTTAGCCCTATTAACATTTACATGGTTAGTATTGATTTCATTAAAAATCATAAATTTTTTATGAAACTAAAATTAGGAAAGGAGATATACATCCAGAGATTAAAAATATTAAGCATTAAAAAAGTGCAATGGTGATCAACATAGTATCTGCATTGGCAAATTAAGTAGAAGTTAACCAGGTTTCTAAAAGCTATTTTTGGTTAAATCAAAATATCGAAACCAAATAAGTATGAAAAAATTTAATGTAGCTAACCTCACATACCTGATGGCAATTGTTTTTTTGTTAGGCTGCAAACAAGATGCAATTGAACAAATTAAGCCTGAATTTAAAAAATTAAGTGTTAACGCTCAGCTTAATGAGAATCAGCCTATTTATTATGTTGCACTTTCCACACAAGGCGGAAACAACTCAAGCACCAATCCTACAAACATAAATACACCTTGGGCAACCATACAGCATGCATTAAACAATGCTCCGGCTGGCTCAATTATAGAAATTAAAGGGGGGAGATACTTTGAAAAAGTCACACTTAATCGCAGGTTAAATGGCACAGCTGAAGCACCAACTATTGTTAGAAACAGACAGGGAGAAACCGTAACCCTAGATGGTAGTAATATTGGAGCAGATTATGGTGCGATTTTTAAAATTGGTGGTGATGCAACGGAGGCTATGAAATGTCGTTATATTCAGATCGACGGAATTAAAGTTGAAAATGCTTATTGGTTTGGATTCAGCGGCGAATATTGTGAAAATCTCAAAATAGAAAACTGTTCATCTTATAAATCTCGCTATTCCGGTATTTATGTAGTTAGAAGTTCAGCTATAGAAATTATTAGCAATAATGTTAGGAGAGCTTGTACTTATCCTTTTAGAGTCGGAAATAACGTAGGCACCCAAGAATGTATCACAATTGCAGGTGTGAATAATTTTAAAATATCCAAAAACGAGGTTTGGGATACCGTTATAGAGGGCGAAGGTGGTGAAGGAATTGATGCCAAGGGTGCTTGTTATAATGGAGAAATTTACGAAAACTACATCCATGATCTATACCGAAATGCAATTTACGTTGATGCTGGCAGTGGCACCTCTTATAACATAAGAGTATATCGTAACAAAATTTACAATTGCCAATCTGCCGGATTAACAGTCGGTGCAGAATTAGGAGGCTTTGCTAGAGAAATTTATTTTTTTAATAATGTTGTAAAAGATTGTCAGAGATCTGGATTTGAATTCATAAATATCCAAGGCCAATCTGCCAGATACGGAAATATTTATATTGTAAACAATACATTCTACAATAATGCAAAAGTTGGTTTTACTGGGGAAGTAGCTAATTTTAGTCCGAATACTGCAGACTTTAATATTACGATAAAGAATAACATTTTTTATAACAAATCTTCAAATTCATCTAGATATTCGATATTTCACAATCAAGCATCAAAACATAATATTAGCAATAACCTATTTTTTGATTTTAAAGTAAGCAACAATGGCGCAAATAGCTATACTCAAACAATGGTAAGCAACTCTGCTTCACTACAAATAGATCCGCAATTTATAAATGCTGCCAATGCAGATTTTCATCTCAAATCAACATCGCCAGTAATTAACAAAGGGGTATTAATCTATACACCAATTTCACCATTTCCGCTGATGTTTACCTCAGATTTTGATTACAGAAATAAAGGCGGAATCTGGGACATAGGTGCTTTTGAATTTTAAAGTTTTTAGAAAAAATTAATTAAAATTGTCTCCATTACACTTTAGAAATCACCAACAAATGGATAGAAGAAAATTCATAAGAATATCAGCATTATCTACCGCTACAACTTTTGTTGTGAACGAAGTATTTTCTAAAGTATTAATTGAGAATTTGGACGGAGAAAACTCCTCAAAAAAACCAAGAAATATCTTATTAAGGTCTGGCTGGCAATCAGAAAATATTGGAGACATTGCTCATACCCCAGCAATGATGGCTTTGATACAAAAGTATATCCCGAGTGCCACGGTTACCTTTTGGCCTTGGTACAATTATCTGCCAACCGATGAAGTTGAGATGATTAAAAAGCGTTTTCCCAACGTTAAAATAGTAGAGGGAACATATGATAAAGATGGAAAGGCATCTAGTTCAGAGCTTCAAGAAGCAATAAATACTACAGATTTTTTATTGCATAATTCTGGCCCTGGCACCATTGCATGGGAAAATTTGGATACTTTTAAAAAAATGACAGGCAAGCCTTTTGGTGTTTTTGGTGTAACCTATGGATTATGGGGCACACCAGAAACAACAACTTTAAGTAAGGCCGAATTTGTATATCTAAGAGATTCTGTTTCGCTGCAAAAAGTTGTAGCAGCGGGGGTAAAATCTCCCATTATTAAATTTGTTCCAGATGCAGTTTTTTCGATAGATGTTACTGATGACGTAAAAGCAAATCAATTTTTAGAGGATAATAATTTGGAAGAAGGTAAGTTTTTATGCTGTATACCACACCACAGATATACTCCTGTTTGGTTGCACAAGCATAAGAACAAACCATTTGATGCACAAAAAAATACCCGAAATGAACAGATGAAGGAAAATGATCATCACCCTTTGAGAGAAGCAATTACTGCTGTTATCCGAAATACCGAACATAAAATTTTGATTTGTAATGAGGATGAAACAGAACAAATTATCGGTAAAGAATGGCTTTTTGATTTATTGCCAGAAGATGTAAAACCTAGAGTGGTTTTTCTTAACAGGCATTGGCTTACCGATGAAGCCATAAGTGTGTATAAAAAATCTGCAGGTTTATTTGGTAATGAGATGCACAGTCCTATCATGTGTATTGCATTCGGTATTCCAGCTATTGTTTGTCGTTGGGAAGAACAGAGTAGCAAAGGTATTATGTGGCAAGATATTGGTTTGGGTGAATGGCTTTTTGATTTCGATAAAACTGAAGATGTTAATCGTTTTGTTCCAACAGTTTTAACCATGGCGAGTCAACCAAAGCAAGCCCAGGCTAAAGCAAAAACAGCAATGAAATTGACAAAACTCCTGCATAAGAAAGCAATGAAAGAATTTGAGTTGATAAGCAGACCATTAGATGCGATTTAATTGGTGACGATAATTTTAAAAACGCTTTGTATCCGCAATCTTCTTTTAAGACAATCCAACTGTATTTTTTCCAGAAAGCCCATCTAACAAAACCAAAGAAACAAGATTGAAAAGAATACAACAAGCATCTGCTCTGGCAGATAAAAACTTAAAAATAGCAGGTCTATGATAATCATCAATTATCTATGAAATTTTAAATGAATTGGATTATAACGATAACCCATCATAAAAAATGCTCAATCCATAAACTCAATCCTTTAGAAAAATTTAAATCTAAAATCAAACATCTAATAATTATTCAGGAATTGTGTTTGTCAATATGGTATGTATTTCTGCAAAATGAAGTGTAATGTCCATCTCTTGATTTTATTATTTTTGATAAAACTAAACCTCAGTTGAACCACCAATTGATTTCTTCATTCAAGATGAGCCAGAAATATTCCTGTTGGGTTGCGAATTCAAACTCAAAATACAAGTAATAAATAAACTTAAATGAAAAAGATTTACCCCGTAATTTTTGTTCTTCTATATTTGTTTTCGATTTACGGCTGCAAAAAAGACGATAGCACTATAATTGAACCACCTGTTGTAACATCTCCTGTTGTCGCAAATCCATCTGCCTATTCACGAACTTTTTATGTAGCAGTCAATGGCAACGATAACAATACCCTTACTCAAGCAAAAAACCCTACAACACCATGGAAAACAATTCAAAAAGCGGCAAATTCCATTACAGGCGGTGATACTGTAATGATTTCTGGGGGGATCTACATTGAGAAAGTTGTATTAAACTCCACTGTTAGTGGTACACTAGCAAAACCTACTCTTTTCAGAAATAAGCCAGGGGAGGCCGTAATAATCGATGGCCAAAATTCAGGTAATCGCTTTGAAAGTTTATTTCGTTTAAACACAGTTGATCATGTTACTATAAAAGGATTAAAATCTCAAAATGCATCATGGTATGGATTCAGTGCAATTACTTCAAACAACATTACTTATGACAGCTGCTACACTGAAAATACTGGCGCATCAGGTATTCATATTGCACAGTCTACTTATGTGAATATTTTAAGAAACAACATTAAGAAGGCTTGTCAGGTGCAAACACGTGACGCTGTCGGAAACGGTACACAAGAGTGCATCACACTTGGCAGAACGAGCAATTTTAAGGTAAGCCTTAATGAAATTTATGATGTTGCTTTAGTTGGAGAAGGTGGTGAAGGTATTGACCCGAAGGGCAGCTGTTTTGATGGAGAAATTTCTAACAATTATTGTCATGACCTTGCTAGAGTTGGCATTTACATGGATGCCTCCTCGGGAAGTTTTGGAGATACAAGAAACATAAGGGTTTTTAACAACAGGGTTTTCAGGTGTGGTGGCGGCATATCAGTTGCCGGTGAACTTGGTGGCCATATTAGAGAAATTTATATTTACAACAATGTGCTTTTTAACAATACCAATTCCGGTGTTCTCTTTCAAAGCATTGGTAATGGTAGATATAGCGATATCTATATCATTAACAACACATTAATAAATAATGGCTCAGCAGGTTTTGCAGGAGACATTTCCAATTTTAGCCAAAATGCACTCAACGCAAATATTCAGATTAAGAACAATATTTTCTATAATAAAACCAGCAATTATAGATTTTCAATTTTCCATAACATTGCTGCTCCACATGTAATCAGCAGCAACCTTTACTTTGATTTTAAACCGGGATTTGCAGGTGGCGTAAATAATTTTTCAACCAGCAATCTCACCACTGTAGATCTTCAAGCAGATCCACTATTTAATGATTTTACAAATAACAATTTCACTCTAAAATCAACTTCACCAGCTATTAATAAAGGTGTTGTAGTTACTCTTCCTTCTTCTTCAATACCGCTTTTTACAACCGATTTTAACGGTAAATCTAAAGGAACAAATAATTGGGATATGGGCGCCTTCGAATTTTAATTGATAATGCTTATCTATCGATAATAATAGCCTTCCAGGCTATATTGCTTGCTTAATTAAATTTATATGTTTAGCAGCTTATCTTTTCTATTCTTATCTAACTGCTGTTGAAACTGGGAAGGTGTTATACCAAATTCCTTTTTAAAAATATTAGAAAAATAAGATTGTGATAAAATACCCACTCTATAAATAACCTCAGAGATCAATACATCCTCATTTGTCATAATCTCCATCGCCTTTTTTAGCCGAAAGCTTCTGATGAATTCAATCATACTTTGCCCTGTTACACCTTTTATTTTTTTTGATAGAGGTGTTTTACTAGTGCCAAGTTTTTTAATAATATAATCTATATTTAATTCCGGATCTTCTAATTTCTCTTCAATTATACTTATTAATTGATTAAGAAAAGCTTTGTCTTTACTAGAATGAACCAAATCATGTGCTTGTACCTGGTAATCTTTTAAATACCGTTCTTTGAGCTTATACCTTTGCTTAAATAGGTTTTTTATAGTCAGCAATAATAAGTCGGCACTAACTGGCTTTGAGAAATAATAATCTGCTCCGGATTCTAATCCTTCAATGCTTGATTCAAGACCGTATTTTGCAGTTAATAGAATAAATGGAATGTGGCTAGTCTCAAAATCATCCTTAATTATTTTGCAAAACTCAACCCCATCCATAATCGGCATCATTAGATCGCTAATAATGAGCGAAAGCGAGTGATTTTTGACAATCTCAGTTCCCTCAGCTCCATTTTTTGCCTCATAAATTGTATAATATGATTCTAAAACTTCTTTAAGGTATAATCTTAACTCAACGTTATCTTCTACAATAAGGATAGTTTCTTTTCTTTTCAATGGTTTGTTTGCAGTTGTGTTATTTGGAATTCCAGGTTCATTTATAACTGAAAAATCATTTAAAATAATGCTTTCTAATCTTGCTCCGTTAGCATATGCTTGTTTATCTTCTAATTCTTGCAAGCTAAAATCTTCTTTAGCACACGGCATAGAAATGATAATCTGTGTACCCTTTTTATGCTCACTATACACCCTAATGCTTCCTTTGTGTAAAAATGTTAAGCTTTTAACAAAAGCTAAACCAATTCCAGTACCAGCTAAGTGATCTGAAAACCTGTAATAAGGTTCAAACATATGTTGTAAATTGTTCTTCGAAATACCTACACCTGTATCGCTTATGGATAAATGTAGATATGATTTACCTTTGTAATCATTTAAAATCTCTAAATATCCTTCCTTGTAATCTGGTTTAAATGTTTCTAAAGATTCTAATATAGTCACCCGAATTGAACCATCTTTGGGTGTAAATTTAAAAGCATTATTTAACAGATTTAATACAATTTTTTCTACCACTTGCCTATCAAAATAAACATTACCCAAATTTGGCTTACTAATTTTAAAGTCAATATCATTCATTATCGCTAATTCTTCGAAGTCTTCATTAATCTCTTCCAGAAACAAGCCGAAATTAGCCTGCATAATTTTCAGTTTTAGTACATTAGTTTCTGCTTTTCTAAAGTCCATTAATTCACTTATCAAGTTTAAAAGACGATATGCATTTCGGTTTATAGTTTGATAGTGCCTTGTAAAAATTGAACCGATATCCTGTTTAAGTATTTGCTCTAACGTTCCAAGAATTAAAGAAAGGGGCGTTCTAAACTCATGAGAAATATTGATAAAAAACTGAAGTTGTAACTGTTGCAGTTCAACTCGTTTTTGGTTATGGAACAATTCTAATTCTTTCTTCCTTCGATAATATAAAATAGAGAAAATTACAGCAAGCGTTAATAAGATTACTATTGTTTTAAACCACCAAGTCATCCAAAAAGCTGGTTCAATAACAATGATGATTGAAGTTGGCATCGAATTCCAAAAACCATCAACTGTTCTAGCCTTCACGTAAAACTTGTATCTTCCCGGATCAAGATTAGTATAAATTGCTTTCCGCTGACTTCCTACATTGTTCCAATTTTTATCAAAACCTTCTAAAAAATATGCATATTGAGTGCTTGATGCAGTTGCATAATTTAAAGCAGCATAATCTAATGAAAAAACAGATTGATCATAATCTAGCACAATCTCTTTCGCGTAGGTAATATTTCGCTTTAGTATTTTACTTTTAGGGTTAGCCTCAATACTTTTATTAAAAATCTGTAAATCAGTAATATAAACTGGGTAGCTAAAATCTTTTGTTTTTGATTTACCTGCATAAAGTACATTGAAGCCTTGAGTACCACCAAAAATCAAATCTCCCGATTTTGTTTTTAGGCTCGAATTTAAGTTAAACTCTAAACCTTGCAGTCCATTTTCTTTTTTGTAGCTTTTAAAAAACTTTGTATCCGGATTGTATTGAAATAATCCACTTAAGGTACTAATCCATAAATTCCCACTATTATCTTCTTCAATACTGTGAATTTTTAAATGATCAATTACAGTGCTGGTTTTAAACTGGATAAATTTATTTTCTTTTTGCTCACAAAGATAAAGTCCCGTTTTCCCTCCCCACAATCTATTTTTACTGTCATTAAATAATGTATGTATATCGTAAACTGGCAAAATATTAAAATCAGACCGGTCAGCTTCTAAATAACTTATCCCACTATCTTCCGCACCAAACCATAAATTACGTTCTTTATCTTCATAAGTTGTCAATATCATTTTTGCTGTAAATGATGTTTTACCATCTGCCGAGGCAGTAATCCTTTTAAAAGTTCCATTTTCAGGATCAAATAAATTTAAACCTCCTCCGTATGTAGCTATCCATATTAAACCATTTTCATCTGGATGGATGCTCATTATTTTGTTGGCATCTAAATTTTTTGAATTAGATTGACAGACGGAATACCTAATGAACTTCCCGGTAGAAATGTCAAATTGATTTAATCCACCACCCCACGTCCCAATCCAAATCCTACCTTTTTTATCTCTTGAAATCGATATCACATAATCCGAGCTTATACTGGAATTAACATCTGGATTATGACGGAAATGCTCGAATTTGTCAGCCTTTCTATTCCATAGATTAAGTCCACCGCCATCAGTTCCAATTAATATTTCACCACTAGGAAGTTCATAAAAAGCCTTAACATCTTTGTATGATAATGCACCTTCCCAAGTTTCAGAGATGTAAGTTTTAAATATTGATGAATTTGGCGAGTAAATATTCAACCCACCTTTTTGTGCGGCTACCCAAATATTGTCTTGTCTATCTTCATAAACATAAATTACTGTTTTTTGAGAAAGGGATGAAGATTTGCGTAAATCATTTTGGTAACGAATAAAACTTTCGGTTTTAGGTTGCCATAAATTTAAGCCTCCGTTTTCTATTCCTATCCAAACATTACCTTTATGATCGCATAAAACACTTAGAACATCATCACCTGATAAACTTATTGGGCTTTTGTTTAGCTTAAAATTCTTTAAAGTGTTTAGTTTTGGATTAAAAACAAAAACACCTTTTCCGTATGTTGCTATCCAAATATTTCCTTGCAGATCCTTACAGATTTGGACAATCTTGGTTCCATTTAATCGATTAAGCTGATCATTTTTTTTTCCAAAAGAAATATACTTATTCAATTTGGTATCAAAAAGTTCTAGGCCCGATCGTTCGGTTCCTATCATTAACAAATCAGGACTGTAAGAATAAAAACAAATAATCGCAGTAGCTACATTTTTTTTTGTTGACTGAAATCTGTTTTTATTAATAAAAAATTGCCCATTGGTTGGATTAAATTTCACCAAACCTGTTGCAGTTCCTAACAAAATATTGCCTGAATTGTCTTCTTGTAAATCATTAATGAAATCTGCACTTGAATTGCCAAATATCTTTGAATTAGTAAAAGTTTTAAATTGATCTTTATCTGGCTGATACAAACTCAGTCCATTAGCTGTCGCTATCCACAATCTTTTTTTCTTGTCTTCAAAAAATTTATTAATGGTATTACTGTTCAAACTTTTTGACTTATCTTTTCCTTTCAGATAATCGTAAAAACGGTATCCGTCATACCTATTTAAACCACTGGAGGTTCCAAACCACATAAAACCTCTCGTATCTTGAAAAATAGTTCTAGTAGTATTATTGATCAAACCTTGCTCCCGTCCTATATGAGTAAAACTTATCTCAGTATATTGAGCTAAGCATTGCTGAAAACCAACAAAAGAGATTAAGGCTAGAAAAGATAACTTAATTAAAAGTTTTGAAAAATTTTTACAGTCCACTTTTAAAGGTTTCTCATTCATGTTTCTTTGGTCAGATATCAAAAAATTGATAGTGGTCTTCTTTTCATTAAAGATAAAGTTATTACGTGCTTAAACAAAGAAATCCTATTAACAAATAGCTCAACTACCAAATTTAAAACCGGTATATCAAATCAATTTATTGAATTTAATTACTTAAAACACATTACACCCAAGCTAAGTATTTGTGATTAAAATGCCGTAATTAAAGCTATTTAAGTATAATTAAGCAACATTTAAGAACAAATAAGCTAATTGGTTTCTAATCGAAAACAGACCTTTATTTAACTAACCAAAACATAAATCCTTTGTAATGAAACCAAAATTCTTAGCTAACAATATTCAATCTTTTGAAAGATCCATTTCGTGTGAACTATCTGCAAAACCTCACAATTTTGATCACTCGCACTATCACAATGATTATGAAATTATATTTTCATTAGAGAATAAGGGGAAAAGATATTTAGGTGATAGCGTTGAGGACATTAAGACTAAAGATCTCATTTTAGTTGGCCCAAATCTACCCCATTATTGGGAAACAGAAGATAAGTATGTTGCAGGTTTGGCTAATAAACCAAAAGCTCTGAGCATTAAATTTGAAAATGACTTTTTAGGAAAAGATTTTTTTGATTTGCCCGAAATGTCCAACGTTAAAAATTTATTAAAAAACTCCTCGAGAGGAATATCAGTTAAAGCACACATAGCCAATAGATTAGAAGATAAATTATTAAATATTGTTCAAAACCAAGGCTGGAGCCAAATTACAAACTTAATCGATGTACTTTGTATCATCTCAGACAGCGATTATGATATGCTATCTTCAGAACACTATTTTAGATCTTTTGAACAATCGGATTCGAGAGACAAAATAACCATTATACAAAAATTTTTGAATCAAAATTACGACAACAATATTTTACTTGATGATATTGCCGGTTATGCATGCATGAACAAAAGTGCACTTTGTAGATTTTACAAGAATGCTACCAAAAAAACAATTTCAGAGAGTTTGAATGAAATTAGGATTGGTATTGCTGGTAAAAAATTATTAGAAACATCTCTAAGCGTTGCAGAAATAGGTTATGCTTGTGGTTATGAAAACATATCTTATTTCAATAGAAGATTTAGGAGCTTAAAAAATATCAGTCCAACAGAATACCGCTTGAAGTATGCAAACTTAAGAAAAACAAATTAAAGCCTGAGTTTTGGCTCAATGCAAACAGCAATAAAACCGTTACAAACTATCAAAAAACATGATATAGCAGTTGGTAGCAACATTGGTCTTAAGCTAGATAAAACCTTCTAATGACCGAGAAATCTGGAACATTTCTTCGCCACCAAGATAGGTATATAGTAAGTTTTGAAAGTACTCAGGGGGATACCAACACTTATCTTTCTAGAATTTTTATTCCAACCAGCTTACTAACTCTTTATCCGCTCTATCTGCCATTTGAGATTTCAACACGGGATAAAAAACATCTATACCACACTCCTAGAATTGTGGTATAGATGCTAGACGAATAAACCACTATCGATCGATACTTTTTACCTTTTTTTTTCAGAGCGTCCTAATATTTATCGGCTTACAGATATTTTAAAACTGGTACAACGGGGGTCAAATTAATTGGTTTATCCATTTAACTCTGAATCTTCATTATTTCCATAACAATATGGACAAACCAATTCAATTCATCCCTTCCCTCAAATCACGAACATTGGGGAACCAATAATTTACAAAAAATTTATTTCTTGTTGAACAGGGGCAATCCATGCTGGTTTATCTACCTGAACACAGCATTATTTGTATAGATTTTTCACCTACGACTCTGTTCCTCAATTTCACTATTTCAAACCATAACACGGATAGAAACCCAATCAAGGAACTGATTAAAAGATCACCATAGCGAAGTGGC